>DASUOY010000108.1:0-9855 GCA_036276395.1 Pseudomonas sp. | reverse complement strand
GCCTTGGCGGCGATGTCGCTGGTCTTGCTCGCGGCAAAGCCCTTGTCGGCGAACTCTTCACTGGCTGCGCGCAGAATCAGCTCTTTGTTGCGCTCGCGAATACTGGTCATAAGCCCCTGTGCTTCCATATACCGCCCGTCGCTGGGCAGCGGTCGGGCATGGTAGCACCGGCCTCGCGCGCGGCTCAAGCAGGCCGGCCGTGGCCTGGAGCAATTGCCTGACTTGCGGGTCAAGTAATTGTGTACAAGATTTGAATTTTCTGTTTCTATCTGAGCCAAGGCTTTCATAACAAAAAGTCTCGGCTCGCTGAGCCCAGGAGACATGCTGTGCACAACACCCAGCTGGTCGACCCTTTCGGGCGACGCATCACCTACTTGCGGCTGTCGGTCACCGACCGCTGTGATTTTCGCTGCACCTATTGCATGAGCGAGGACATGGTCTTCGCCCCGCGGGAGCAGATCCTCAGCCTGGAAGAGCTGTATGCCGTGGCCGATGCCTTTATCGGCCTGGGGGTCAAGCGCATCCGCATCACCGGCGGCGAGCCCCTGGTACGCAAGAACCTGCTCAGCCTGCTGGGGCGTCTGGGTGAGCGCCCCGAGCTGGAAGACCTGGCCATCACCACCAATGGCTCGCAGCTGGCTGAGCTGGCCCCGCAACTGCGCGCGGCGGGGGTCAAGCGCCTGAACGTCAGCCTCGATTCCCTGCAGCGTGAGCGCTTCGCCGCCTTTACCCGGCGCGACAAGCTCGATCAGGTGCTGGCCGGTATCGAGGCGGCGCGCAGCGCAGGCTTTCGCAAGATCAAACTCAATGCCGTGGTGCAGAAGGGCCGCAATGACGACGAGGTGCTCGACCTGGTCGAGTTCGCCATGGCGCGCGGCCTGGATATCAGTTTTATCGAGGAAATGCCGCTGGGCACCATCTCCAGCCACCAACGTGAGCAGACCTTCTGCTCCAGCGATGAGGTGCGTGAGCGCATCGAGCAGCGCCATGCCCTGGTGCGTAGCAGCAAGGTTACCGGCGGCCCCTCGCGTTACTGGCAGGTGGTGGGCAGCGACACCCAGATAGGTTTTATCTCACCGCACAGCCACAACTTCTGCGGCGATTGCAATCGCGTGCGGGTCACCGCCGAAGGCAAGCTGGTGCTCTGCCTGGGCCACGAAAATGCCCTGGACCTCAAAGGCCTGATGCGCGCTCATCCCGGCGACAGCCAGCGCCTGCGCGAGGCCTTGCTTGCGGCGTTGCAACTCAAACCCGAGCGCCATCACTTCGAAACCGATGAGCAGGTGCAGGTGATCCGCTTTATGAGCATGACCGGCGGCTAAAGCCCTGGCCCTGTGCAGGCTGCGTGCCTGCTGACGATTCGTACTTCCCCCATCACGACCAACCAGGAGGCTTGCTGTGAAGCCCACACGTGTCTGCAGTTTGTTCGCCCTCGTAGTTTCAGGCGCAGCCAGCGCCGAGAGTTATGTCATAGGTGTGGAAGATCTGGCCTTTTCGCCGCACTACAGCGTCGATGCCCAGGGCCAGTATCAAGGCTTTGCCCGTGAACTGTTCGACCTGTTCAGCGCGCACAGCGGTGTGCAGCTGAGCTTCAAGCCTTACCCGGTCGAGCAGCTGTTGCCGGCCCTGCTCAAGGGTGAGGTGGATTTCAAATACCCCGACAGCGACAGCTGGGCGCAGGCGCAGAAGGCCGGCAAGAACCTCAGTTACAGCCAGGGCGTGGTCGCTTACGTGGATGGCGTGCTGGTCGCGCCGCAGCGGCAGGGCCAGCCCATCGAGCAGATCAAGCGCCTGGCCATGGTCAATGGCTGGACGCCCTGGGGCTATCAGGAGCGCATCGATGCCAAGCAGATCGAGCTGACCTATAGCGATGACCTGCGCCTGATGATCCGCCAGGCCCTGCGCAAAGATACCGATGGCGCCTACTTCAACGTGGTGGTGGCCACCCATTACCTCGACAATATTCGCGCCCGCCCCGGCGCCCTGGTGTTCGATGCCAAGCTGCCGCACAGCCGGGGCAGCTTCCAGCTGTCCACCCTCAAGCATGCGCAACTGGTGCAGCGCTTCGACCGCTTCCTGGTGGAGCAGGCGCCGGCGATCAGCGAGCTGAAAACCCAGTACCGGGTCGAGGCCAATCTGGATTCGGAGAATATTGGCGTGGAGCAGTGGAAGCTGGAGTTTCTTGAGCGGCAAAAGCTCAAGCGCGCCAGCGAGCAGGTGCAGTAAGCGCTGGCAGCCCGCGCGCCGGGCTGCCTAAGCTGTAGGGTGCGCTGTGCGCACCTGTGCAGATATGGGTTTTTTGGTGCGCACGGTGCACCCTGCTTGCGCAGGCTTGGCGGTTTTCCAGGCGTCTTATGCGGCACCTAACAGGCACAGATAAAAAAGGGGGATGACGCGAGTCATCCCCCTTTTTGCTTTGACGGCTGCCGCCTACCCGGCAGCCGTCAGGCGCCACTTAGAAGTGGTACTTAACCAGTGCCTGCACGGCGGTCTGGTCGAAGTCGTCGGAGCCGTCGATTGGCTTCACGCCGTACTTGTTGTTCCACATGTTCACTTCGGTACCGACGTAGAGTTTGCGCTCTTCGCCGAACAGGGCCTTGCCCGCATCCCACTTGACCTGGATCGAGGAGCCGACCGAAGTCTGGGTGTTGGCGTCCTTGGACGGTGCGCGCCAGTCGACGTAGCCGTCGATAACGAAGCTCTGCTCGCCGATATTGAAGGGATAGGCGCCGCTTACGGTCAGTTGATAGGTATGGCCATTACCATTGATGTCGTTGAAGAACACGTGGTTGTTGACCTTGACCGCGTACAGGTTGGCGTTCAGATAAGCGAAGCCGGGCGCGTTCCAGGCGGTGCCGATACCGTAGAGGTAGTTCTCGGTGCCCGGGCCGCCGTTGCCTTTCTCGTAGGTGAAGGCGGCGTAGACATCTTTCAGCGGACCGGCGGAGAGGTCCTGGCCGGTCAGCCAGCTGAGGCTGACGCGCGGGGAGAACTCCATGTAGTAGAAGCTGTCTTTGCGGTCTTGATCAAAGGTGCCGTTGACGAAGCTGCCGCGCGACTGGGTGTTGTCGGCGTCGACGTAATCGAAGAAACCAAAGATGTCACCCCAGACCCAGCCACTGGCGTGCTCGAGGGAGATGGTGGTCTGGGTTTTGCGCTCTTCGTCGAACTGCCCTTCGTTAAAGCTTTCGCCATACAGGTAGGTGGCGCTGTTGTCTTGCCAGAACAGCGCGCCTTCGGCGGTGGCGTTCTGGGCGGCGAGCATGCCGGCAGAGAGAGCGATGCAGTGGGGGAGGTGCTTAAGTTTCATCGGGTTTTCCTTATTGTCGGACTTACAAGGTTGCTCGGCCTGTGGCGTGCCACAGGGTTGTACGGGGAACTGCTTGTTCGGCCATGGCTCAGCGTAGCTGAGCGGCGGGTTGGCATCGGGCGTAGGGCTGGTGTCGGTGTGACGCGGCGCTATGGCCTGGCGCGGCTGTGCAGGGGCTCAGGGCCAGGTGGCCAGCGCGGCGGGCAATGCGTGGGGTATAGGCGTCAAGGCCACTGAGGTGGCTCAGGGGCTGCAGACTGGCGGCGCGGCTCGGCGAGCCAAAGCGCAGGCGAGTGTCGAGGCTGCTGTCAGGTGCAGTGGTCGCCTCTGCTGTGCGGGTCGTGGTCATGTCATAGCCTGCCAGTTGTTCTTATATGGTCATGGGCTTGCACGAGGCTTCACGGGGCCTCTTTCAGAACCTGGCAAGAAAGCTGTCCGCCGGGTCAGAACAGATTGACTATAGCAATTTGTTTACAGTCTTAAAAACAATTTATTTGCTGATTGTGCACAAAAGTTTAGCCGTTAGTCGCTTGTTCAATCGGATGGTCGCTGCGGCTATGCATAGGGCCGGTGATGGACAGGGGCGGGGGCTTGAGGGCGCTTGAGGGGGAGGCTGGCGGCCCTGTGCGGGCGCGGCAATGCAGGGGGAAATAGAAAAATGCCGCACCCTGGCGGGTGCGGCATTGGGTGCATCAGTTGAGCTGAGCGCCCTGGTCGATCCAGGAGCCGATCAAGTCGCGCTCTTCCTGGGTCATCTGGGTGATGTTGCCCAGCGGCATGATTTGCGAAGCAACGCTCTGGGCGTGGATCTTCGCCGCCTGCAGCTTGATCTGCTCGGGGGTGTCGAGCACAAAGCCGGCCGGCGCGGTGGCGAACATCGGGCTGCTCGGGGTGGCCGAGTGGCACACGGTGCAACGCTCCTGAATCACGCTCTGCACCTTGGCGAAGTCGGCGCCGGCAGCTGCGGCCGGTGCTTGTGGCGCGGCGGCAGGTTGCTCGGTGGCGGCAGGTTTGGCTTGCGGGTTGCCGCTGACGCCAGTGGCCGGTACCGGGGCATATTTGATCGCGGCGGCTTGCGGGGTGTCGCTTGCGCTCGATTTCATTTGCGGGCCGGTAACGAAGGCCAGGCAGATCATGCCCAGGGCGGCGGCGGGCAGGGTCCAGACATACTTGCTGCTGTCATGACGGGTGTTGAAGTAGTGACGCACCAACACCGCCAGGATCGCGATACCTGCCAGGATCAGCCAGTTGTATTGGCTGCCGTAGGTGCTCGGGAAGTGGTTGCTGATCATGATGAACAGCACCGGCAGGGTGAAGTAGTTGTTGTGGCGCGAACGCAGCAGGCCTTTGGCTGGCAGCAGCGGATCCGGCGTGGTGTTGTCTTCGATGGCCTTAACCAGCGCGCGCTGGGCCGGCATGATGGTGAAGAACACGTTGCCGACCATGATGGTGCCGATGATGGCGCCGACATGGATATAGGCGGCGCGGCCGCTGAAGATCTGGCTGAAGCCATAGGCGGCGGCGATGATCAGCACGAACAGCACTGCACCGAGCAGGGCCGGGCGCTTGCCCAGGGGCGAGTCGCAGAGGAAGTGGTAGGCCACATAGCCTGCGATCATCGAGCCGAAGCCGATGACAATGGCCATTTCCGGTGCCAGGTCAACGCCAGGCTTGATCAGGTACGCGCTCGGGTTGAGGTAGTACACCACCAGCATCAGGGCCACGCCCGACAACCAGGTGAAATAGGCTTCCCATTTGAACCAGTGCAGGTTCTCCGGCATTTTCGGCGGAGCCAGCTTGTACTTTTCCAGGTGGTAGATACCGCCGCCGTGGATCGCCCAGAGGTCGCCCGACAGGCCCTCGCGGGGATTGCTGCGGTTGAGGTTGTTTTCCAGCCAGACGAAATAGAAGGATGCGCCGATCCAGGCGATGCCGGTGATCATATGGATCCAGCGGATGCCCAGGTTCAGCCATTCAGTTAAATGCGCTTCCACAATCAGTACCTCTTTCCCAGTGCCGGCACGCCGGTGCTGGGCTTCTCTTATTGGTGGGGGGCGAGGAGCAGTTGCTCGTCGTCGGTAAAGAAATGCTCATCGCAGTTGTTGCCAGAACCACTGCGATCAACCACCAGGAAGTCATCCCGCTTTTCGATCGTCAGCACCGGATGGTGCCAGACGCCGCGATGGTAATTGACGCCCTGCCTGCCGTTGCTGCGGAAGGCACGGACTAACCCTGACTCAGGTGCATCGCCAAGTGGCGCGACCACGATCAGAAAGGGGTTGCCGAGCAGCGGTATAAAAGCCTGGCTGCCCAGCGGATGGCGCTCCAGCATGCGCACGGTCAGCGGCATGTCCAGGGCCTCGGCACTGAAGATGCTGATAATCGCCTTATCGTCCGGCTGGGCGGTCTCGACCGTGGCCAGTTTGTGATAGCGGCGAGTGGAGCCGTTATTGATCATAAAGAACTCGCTGTCCTCGGTTTCGATAACGTCACCGAAGGGGGCGAAGGCTTCTTTGCTCAAAGGCTCAATGATCAGTTTGCGCATAGTGGGTCTACTTGTTATGGGTTTCTAACGCCCCTCTCCCGGGGGAGAGGGGATAGCCAGAGTTACTTGGCGACTTTGCCGAACAGGCGCAGACGGCTGATACCACCGTCCGGGAACACGTTCACCCGCACGTGGGTGATCGGGCCCAGGGCCTGGATCTGCTCGGCGAACTCGTGCTCGGCGTGCATTTGCAGCTTCTGGCTCGGCAGCAGTTCGCGCCAGAACAGGCTCTGGGTTTCGATCTGGCTGTCGGTGCCACCTTTCACAAAGGCCGCCTGGATCGAGCAGCTGTCCGGGTAGTTGCCCTTGAAGTGCAGGGTGTCGACGACGATGCGCTCGACTTCGCCCGGATGGCCGAGTGCGACAATCACCCAGTCGTTGCCCGGAGTACGGCGGCGGGCGGTTTCCCAGCCGTCACCCATGTTGATGCCGCGGCCCGGGTTGAGGATGTTGCTCATACGGCCGAAGTGTTCGTCCGAGCAGGCCAGGGCGCGACCGCCGTTGAGGGCGGCAGCCAGGTCGATCTGCTCGTTGTCGCCGATGTTGCTCCAGTCGCGGAACGGCACGCCGTACACGCGCAGACGGGCGACACCGCCGTCCGGGTAGATGTTGAAGCGCAGGTGGGTGAAGGCCTGGGCGTTGTTGATTTCGTGGTAGTGGTGGCTGTTGCCTTGCAGCTCGACGGCGCCCAGCACTTCGCTCCACTGGGTGGCGTCGGTCGGGTCACCTTCGGCGACGAAGCAGCCTTCCAGGGAAGCCGACGGCGGGAAGTTGCCGGTGAAGAAGCTGGTGTCGATGTCCACGCCCTTGATCGAGCCCGGTACGCCCAGGCGGATCACGGCGCTGTCGTAGCCTTCGAAACGCTTGCGGCGCGATTCCCAGCCATCCATCCACTTGCCGTTGTCATCGAACACGCCTTCCTTCCATACCGCAGGGGTCGGCTGGAACAGGCGGTTGACATCGGCGAACCAGTCGTCGGTGACCGAGATGGCCTTGGTGCCCAGGCGGGCGTCGGCCAGGTTGACGTATTTTTCGAAGGGTACGGCGTAAGCTTTCATGTCGTATCTGCCTTAGTTGGTGGCGTAGGGGAGGCGGTGGGCTTGCGGCTTAGAGCTGCTGCAAGCGGAACAGCGCGATCTTGTTGATCTCGGTCAGGGCGCAGGCGAACTCCTGCTCCGGGGAGTTATGGATACGCTCCTCGAAGGCCGCCAGGATCTGGTGCCGGTTGCTGCCTTTCACCGCCATGATGAAGGGGAAGCCGAACTTGGCCTTGTAGGCGTCATTGAGTTCGGTGAAGCGGGCGAATTCGTCGGCGGTGCATTCGTGAATGCCCGCGCCTGCCTGCTCCGAGGTGCTGGATGCGGTCAGCTCGCCACGTACCGCGGCCTTGCCGGCGAGGTCCGGGTGAGCGTTGATCAGGGCCAGTTGGGCGTCGTGGTTGGCGCTCAGCAGGATGTCGGCCATGCGCTGATGCAGGCCGTCGATGTCATTGATGCTGTCGTCCTGGCCCAGATCGAAGGCCTTCTCGGCGACCCAGGGCGAGTGCTCGTAGATGTCGGCGAAGACGTTGACGAAGTCCTCGCGGCTCAGCTGGGACGGGGTCAGGGTCTGGAAACGGCTCATTTGCTGCTCTCTTGTGCAGGGTTCGCGCTGAACGGGTGGGTGGCGTGCCAGTGGCGGGCAATGTCGACGCGGCGCGCGCACCAGACTTTCTCGTGGCCTTTGACGTATTCGATAAAGCGCGCCAGCGAAGCCAGGCGCGCCGGGCGACCGAGCAGGCGGCAGTGCATACCGATCGAGAGCATCTTCGGCGCGCCTTCCACTCCTTCAGCGTAGAGCACATCGAAGGCGTCTTTGAGGTACTCGAAGAAGTCGTCGCCCTTGTTGAAGCCCTGCACCTGGGTGAAGCGCATGTCGTTGGTGTCCAGGGTGTAGGGGATCACCAGGTGCGGTTTCTCTGCGGTGCTGGCTGGGTCCCAGTAGGGCAGGTCGTCGTCGTAGGTGTCGCTGTCATAGAGGAAGCCACCTTCCTCCATGACGATGCGCCGGGTGTTCGGCCCGAGGCGGCCGGTGTACCAGCCCAGGGGGCGTTCGCCGGCGAGGTCGGTGAGGATGCGGATGGCTTCGAGCATATGCTCGCGCTCCTGGGCCTCATCCATATTCTGGTAGTCGATCCAGCGGTAGCCGTGGCTGCAGATCTCGTGGCCGGCGGCGACCATGGCCTTGATCGCGTCCGGATGACGCTGGGCCGCCATGGCCACGGCGAAGATGGTCATGGGGATATCGTGTTTCTGGAACAGCTTGAGCAGGCGCCAGACGCCGGCACGGCTGCCGTATTCGTAGAGCGATTCCATGCACAGGTTGCGCTGCCCTTGCAGCGGTTGTGCGGAAACCATCTCGGAGAGGAATGCTTCGGATTCCTTGTCGCCATGCAGGATGTTGCGTTCGCCGCCTTCCTCGTAATTGAGGACGAACGACAGGGCGATACGGGCGTCACCCGGCCACTGCGGGTGGGGTGGGTTGTTGGCGTAACCGATCAGGTCGCGTGGGTAGTCAGCGCTCACTGCAGTCTTCCTTCTTGGTGTGGTTGCGGTCACTGGGTTGCCCGAACTGGGGTGGGTGATCGCGATGGGCTAATTGTATACAAAGCGTATTGCATTTTGTAAATCAAAAAAATGCAGTTTTCTAAAAAATAGTCTCGTCGTGAAACCCTGCTGCTGCCCATCGTCTAGAGTCAGCTTGGCAAGCTATAAGGCAGAATTGCACCTTGATATGGTGAGGTGGCCATTTATTCGGGGTTTTGTTGCTATTTTTGTGTACAATTTTGTATTTAAATGTCTTATATTTTTGTTTCACCATGCTATGCTGCATGCGCATCGGGGCTCTCGGAGCCCGAGTAACCTGCCGAATTCATTACCAGTAGAGGAGGTGTGGTATCTGGCCGGGCGTTTGCCCCGTATGGATGCCCATAACCAATGGGACGACTGACTACACATGTTCTAGATGCTGCCCATGGCTGCCCTGGCAGCGCCCTGAAAATCGAGCTGTACCGGGTTGAAGGGGCCCAGCTGGAATTGATCACCAGCGTGCTGACCAACCACGATGGCCGTTGCGATGCCCCCGTGCTGCAGGGCGATGATTACCGTACCGGGGTCTACCAGCTGCATTTCCACGCTGGCGACTATTACCGCGCCCGCGGCGTGGCGCTGCCTGAGCCGGCTTTCCTCGATGTGGTGGTACTGCGCTTCGGCATCGACGCCGGCCAGGAGCACTACCATGTGCCGTTGCTGATTTCGCCCTACAGCTACTCCACCTACCGCGGTAGCTGATGGCCAAAGCTTGTCACCCTCTGGCTCGTTTAGAGCGTCTTTAATGCCCGTCCACACTGCGGGCTTTTTTTTGCCTGCGATTTGCCGGGCGGCAATCTTCTTGCTGCGCCCAGGCGCTCTGCAGACGCCAGCTCGTAGGGTGCGCCACGCGCACCTATTGCATCGTTCAGCGGCTTAGCGGCTTAGCGGCTTAGTAGCGAAGCCGCGCCAGCCCCACCAAACAGCGCCGCGCTGATGCGGTTGAACCACACCTGGCCCTTGCCGGAGCGCAGGTAGCGCGCCGCGCCCTGGGCGCTGAGGCCGTAGAACAGCTTGCAGGCCAGGTCCAGCACCGCCCAGGTGGCGATCATTACCAGCAGTTGGCTGAGCATCGAACGCTCGGCGCTGATGAACTGTGGCAGAAAGGCGGCGAAGAACAGGATGTCCTTGGGGTTGCTGGCGCCCAGGCCGAAGGCTTTCCAGAACATGGCGCGAAAGCTTGGGTTGACCGGCTGCTCTTCGGCGGTCACCGGTTTGGCGGCCTGGCGCGATTGCTGCCAGCTCTGCCAGGCGAGATAGAACAGATACAGTGCGCCAACCAGCTTGAGCAGGCTGAACAGCTGTTCGGAGGCCAGCAGCAGGGCGCCCAGGCCCAGGGCCGAGGCGCTGAGCAGGCAGATCGAGGCCGATAC
>DASUOY010000107.1:0-6102 GCA_036276395.1 Pseudomonas sp. | reverse complement strand
TCCTCGGGCATTTGCCGGGTCAGCTGATGGGCCTCGTTCCAGCGCCCCAGGCGCAGCAGCAGGCGTGCGCGCCATTCGCTGACGGTGTTGTCGCGCAGCTCGGGATCATATTTGGCCATTACCTGCAGGGCGCGCGCATCGAAGCGCTTGGCCAGGGTCAGGCCGATCTCCCGGGCGATGGCGACCTGTTCCTCGCTGGAAAACTTCATCCGCTGGGCATAGCCATCGAGCAGGCGCAGGGCGGTTTCCGGCTCTTGGCGGGCCAGGCGGCGCAGGCCCAGGCCCACCACATCGGCCATGGCCGGGTCGGTTTGGCTGAAACGGCCGGTCTGCTTGAGCAGCGCTGGGTTCTGCGCCACCTGCAGCAGGGTTTTGCCGTGGTTGCCCAGGGTCGGCATGGTCTTGATCAGGTGGGTGACCAGGCCATAATTGCGCGCCTCGGCCGCCAGTTTGGCCCGCTGCCAGCGTTTCTGTTCGGTGAGCTGGCCTTCGCCGGCCCAGCGCTCGAACAGGCGGTCGCAGGCATTGGGTTGGGATTTACCCACCAGCCAGAGCTTCTCCGCGGTGGCCAGGCCCTCGGCACGCATGCCGTGGCTCAGCTGGTATTGGCCATACAGGCAGTCGAGCTCGGTGAAATTCAGCGCCGGGTCGTAATAGGTGATAAAGGTCTGCCATTCGCCGCGTTCGGCCAGCCAGCGCAGCCAGCGCAGTTTCATCCAGCCGATTTGCGGCAGATCGCCATGTTCGGCGAGAAACTTCTCGATTTCGTCATTGCTTGCCCATTTCAGCCGGGCGGTCAGCTCGTCATAGGCCAGATAGGGTTCCAGCGGATAGTCGCGCAGGACGCTGGCATAGCGCTGGTAGGGGCCCTTGTCGCCTTTGGCCAGGGCCGCTTTGGCCTGGTCGTAGTATTGGCGCTGTTGCGCCAGGGTGGTCGCATGGGCCGCAGAAAGGCTGAAGCTGGTGATAAGCAGGCAGGACAACAGGTTGAGCAGAGAACCGCGCATGACACTTCCAGGCTAGAGGGGCTCGATCCCTCTAGCTTAGTCTTTTGCCGGGGTGCGGTGAAGGCGCGATGGGCCCTGGCGCAAAAATGGCCGGGAGCCATTTTTAACGTTGCACAGCGACGGCCGGCAGGGTGGCCGCCAGGGAGGGCAGGCCATAAAAAAGCCCGCGATGCCCGGCGGCTTCTCGGTTAGAATGCGCGCCCTGTTTTTGCTGCTGCTCAAGGGCGGCTGCAAATGATTTTTCTGGTGATTCAGGCCTGCCGGTGGTTCTGGGTGCGTGCATGCGCATTACTCGGGGCGCTGCGCTGGCTACTGTCTACACCTGTCGTACTTGTTGAGGCGTGCCATGACCCTGCTCAAATTCACCGATGTTTCCCTGGCCTACGGCGCCATGCCGCTGCTGGACAAGGTGTCGTGGCAAATCGCCCGGGGCGAGCGGGTGTGCATCATCGGCCGCAACGGTACCGGCAAGTCGAGCATGCTCAAGCTGGTCAAGGGCGATCAGAAACCCGATGACGGTGCTGTCTGGCGCGCGCCGGGGCTGAAAATCGGCGAATTGCCGCAGGAACTGCCCGTTGCCGACGAGCGCACCGTGTTCGATGTGGTTGCCCAAGGCCTGGACGGTGTGGGTGAATTACTCGCGCAGTACCACCACTTGGCGCAGAACTGTGTCACTGAAGCCGATCTGGACAAGCTGATGCACGTCCAGCAGGACCTCGAAGCCCGCGATGGTTGGCGTTTGCAGCAATTGGTCGACAGCACCCTGAGTCGCCTGCAACTGCCGGCCGACAAGACCCTGGCCGAGTTGTCCGGCGGCTGGCGCCGCCGCGTACTGCTGGCTCAGGCGCTGGTTTCCGAGCCGGATCTGCTGCTGCTCGACGAACCGACCAACCACCTGGATATCGGCGCCATCGCCTGGCTGGAAGAGGCGCTGAGCGATTTCCAGGGTGCCGTGCTGTTTATCACCCACGACCGCTCCTTCCTGCAGAACCTGGCCACGCGCATTCTCGAACTGGATCGCGGCGGCTTGATCGACTGGAACGGCGACTACGCCAGCTTCCTGGTGCATAAAGAAGCTACCCTGGCCGCCGAAGAAACCGCTAACGCCCTGTTCGACAAGAAGCTCGCCCAGGAAGAAGTGTGGATTCGCCAGGGCATCAAGGCCCGCCGCACCCGTAACGAAGGCCGTGTGCGCGCCCTGAAGGCGCTGCGCGCCGAACGTAGCGAGCGTCGTGAGCGCACCGGCAAGGCCAATATCCAGCTGGAAACGGCGGAAAAGTCCGGCAAGCAGGTGATGGTGCTGGAAAATGTCAGCTTCGCCCATCCGGGCGGGCCGTTCCTGGTCAAGGACTTCTCCATGGTGCTGCAGCGCGGCGACCGCATTGGCCTGCTGGGGGCCAACGGCACCGGCAAGACCACCTTGCTCAAGCTGATGCTTGGCGGCCTGCAGCCGAGCAGCGGCAGCGTGGCCGAAGGCACGCGCATCGATGTGGCCTATTTCGACCAGTTGCGCCACCAGCTCGATCTGGAAAAGACCGTGATCGACAACGTTGCCGAAGGTCGCGACTTTATCGAGATCGATGGGCAGAACCGCCATGTGCTGAGCTATCTGGGCGACTTCCTGTTCAGCCCGCAGCGTGCGCGTACACCGGTCAAGGCTTTGTCCGGTGGTGAGCGTGCGCGCCTGCTGCTGGCCAAACTGTTCAGCAAGCCGGCCAACCTGCTGGTGCTGGACGAACCGACCAACGACCTGGACGTGGAAACCCTGGAGCTGCTCGAAGAGGTGCTGTCGAACTTCCCCGGCACCGTACTGATGGTCAGCCACGACCGGGCCTTCCTCGATAACGTGGTTACCAGCACCCTGGTCTTTGAAGGCGAAGGGCGGGTACGCGAATATGTGGGTGGCTATCAGGACTGGCTGCGTCAGGGCGGTTCGCCGCGCCTGCTGGGTGTGGGTGAAAGCAAGGCCGGCAAGGCTGAGCTAGCGTCTGCAGTGGTCGAGGCGCCGCTTGCGCCAGCGCCGGAAGCCGCGGCGGCCAGTGCCGGCAAGAAAAAACTGAGTTACAAGCTGCAGCGCGAGCTGGAGGCCATTCCGGGGCAGATCGATGCACTGGAAGCGCAGGTGGCCGCTCTGCAGGGGCAAATAGCGGATCCGGCGTTCTACCAGCAACCGGCGGAGAAAACCGCAGAGGTGCTGGCGCGCTTGCAAGCCGTGCAACAGGAGCTGGAAGTGCTGGTTGAGCGCTGGGCCGAGCTGGAGGGCTAAGCTGGCGGCAACCTGATTGAACACCCTCAAACAGAACCTTAAGAAGTCTGGCGGAGATCTTCATGGCTATCGAGTACCGCATCACCCTCGACGACAATCATCAGTTCAGCTACGGGATCGAGCTGGATCGTGGTTACGAGGCCGCCGCTGCGCAAGCCGCGCCAGCCTGGACGCGGCTGGAGTACCAGCAGTGCAGCAATTGCCCCTTGAGCAAGGACAACTTCAGCCATTGCCCGGCGGCGGTTGACCTGCATAAGGTGATCGAGGATTTTCATGGCCTGCCGGCCTTCAAGAAGGCGGCGGTGTGGGTGCGCACCCCTGAGCGTGAGTACAGCAAGCAGGTCAGCCTGGAAGAGGGGTTGCGCGCGTTACTCGGGGTGATCATGGCCACCAGTGCCTGCCCGATCCTGGGCAGGCTGCGGCCCATGGCGCAGAACCACCTGCCGTTCGCCAGTAACCAGGAGTTCACCCTGCGCACCGTATCCCTGTACCTGACCCGGCAATATTTCAATTTCCGCGAAGGGCGGCATGCCGACTGGGAGCTCAAGGGCCTGGTGCGCATGTTCCAGCAGTTGCAGCTGGTCAATCAGGCGTTTTGGCAGCGTATCCACGACACCTGTGAAGGCGACTCCAATCTGAAGGCCTTCCTGACCTTCTTCTCGATGTCATCGAGCATGAGTTATTCGCTGGAAACCCAGTTGCAGAAGATCCGCCCGCTGGTGATGAGTTCGGGTGAGTCGATCGACTGACGGTGCGGCGAGTGCCCGCTGTGGGCATTCGCCGCGCTAACTGTTATTCGGCCTTTTTCAGGCGCACGGCCAGCACATCACAGGGTGCGCCGTGCAGCACGTCATTGGCGGTGGAGCCGAGCAGCAGGGCCAGGCCGTGGCGGCCATGGCTGCCGACTATGATCAGGTCGCAGTCCTGTTCTTCGGCCAGGCGATGGATTTCCTGGCGGGGTTGCCCATAGGCCAGGTGCCGTTGGTCGGCAGTCAGGGTCGGGTATTTGCCGGCAAATTTATCCAGGCGCTCACGGGCTTGGTCGAACTGCTGTTGTTGCAGCATTGATAGATCCATTGGCACGTCGCCGCCAAAGGCCATGGCCATGGGCTCGACTATATGTACCACGGACAGTTTGGCGTTGCTGCTGGCTGCCAGCTTCTGTGCGCGGTGCATCACTGGGTCGCATTCCTCGGTTAGATCAACGGCAACCAGAATGTGCTGGTAGGGCATGGGGAGCTCCTTGTGCTGGGAATCGATAGTTCAAGTATGGCCGTACTGAGCACTGATGACAGGCTTTTGCCTGCGAGATAAAGATATGACGCCTTGGATACTCGTGGTGCTGCTGGCTGTTGTGCTCAGCCCGTTGGCCTGGCTGGTGCCGTCGCGGCGCCAGCGTGGGCAGATGGATGTGCGCTTGCAGGCGCGGCGGTTGGGGGTGGCCATGCAGTTGTCGCGCCAGGAGTGGCCGCACTGGTTGGAGCGTCAACCGCCCGACACCTGCCCGCAATACCACCGCGCGCGTCGGCGTGGCCAGGTCGATACCTGGTGTTACTGGCAGACGGAACCCGGCCAGTGGGTCAATAAATGGCGCGAGCCCTGTGCGGATACGGCCCTGTTGGCGCAATTGCAGGCGCTGCCGGCGGATGTGTTCAAGGCTGAGGCGAGCGCGCAGATGTTGGCCCTGTGCTGGGGCGAACGCGGTGATGGCGAAGCCCTGCAGAAGATCGTCGCTTTCTTGCAGCAGCAGGCCTGAGTAATACCGGCCAAAGAAAGCCCAGCGCGAGCGCTGGGCTGGTAAACGGCAAGGCAGGCCGGTAAAGCGAAGGGGTAGGGCGATCTAGAGTTTGGCGGTTGCGTATTGGCTGGCGATCTCTTCGATACCTTGGATGATGGTGTCGGAGTACTTGTTGACCAGAAAAGGCACGCTGTTCTCGTTGTAGTTGAGCAATGACTTCTCAATATAGCGCCACTTGGTGCTGACCCCGCCCCAGGATTGTCGAAGTTGCGGGCTGTTCTTCGGCTCTTTCTCCAGGGCCGTCATTTTGCCGGCGAACTCTTTCACCAGCTCCTCAATCGGGCGGACTTCGCCGCCACCAATAAAGGTCGCGCCCACCGAGGCGCTGCGCGAAGCATAGTCCAGGGCGATGGCTTGCATCAGCAGGCTTTGCTCGCGGCTGCGCTGGGTCAGGGGCGGTACGCTATAGCCACTCTCCTGTTGCATCTTGCTGTACAGCTCTTGGCTCAGGCTCATCAATTGGGCATTGCGGTTGGCCAGGTCGGCCACCGGCTGCAGATCGGTGAAACCCTGGCTCTTGAGCGCTTCGGTGAGAACGTTGAGGTCGTTCTTATAGCCGCCCCATTGTTGCTGCAACTGGGCGCGCAAGGCATTTGAGCCTTCTCCCGGCATTTCATCCAGGCTGCTTAGGTGGGCATCGGCGCTGCTCAACGAGTCCTGGATCATGCGCGCATAGCGCTGGTCGCCCTCCATGCCGTTGAACATGTAGAAGTCGCCCAGACTTTTTTGTGCGGCCAGGCGCAGTTGATGCAGTTTCAGCAGGCTGCTGGCTGGGTCTGCGGCTTGGCTGGCGGCGCTGAACAGGGGGAGGCTGATTGCGAGCAGGGTGCTCAAGGCAATGGCAAGCATACGGCTCGACATGGGGAAACTCCGTGCGCCCTTGGTGCGGGCTCTAATTGTTATTTTTTGTGATACAACCGGTCTAGATCGGCGGTATTGAGACGACTGTACCTGTAGCCAGCGCATTTTGCTAGGTAGGCGCGAGGATGTGCTCAAGTCCCCATTTCCCGAGTAATTGCCGTTAATCGAGA
>DASUOY010000106.1:0-17929 GCA_036276395.1 Pseudomonas sp. | reverse complement strand
GATCGGCATCGGCATGATGCTGGTCGGCCTGGCCTTCAAGCTGTCGCTGGTGCCTTTCCACCTCTGGACCCCGGACGTCTACGAAGGCTCCCCGGCGCCGGTGGCGGCCTTCCTGGCCACCGCCAGCAAGGTCGCGGTGTTTGCCGTATTGCTGCGCCTGTATCAGATCTCGCCCGTCACCGCAGGCGGCTGGCTGAACGAGCTGCTGACAGTGATCGCCATCGCCTCGATCCTGTTCGGTAACCTGCTGGCCCTGTTGCAGAACAACCTCAAGCGCCTGCTCGGTTACTCCTCGATCGCCCACTTCGGCTACCTGCTGGTGGCGCTGATCGCCAGCAAGGGCCTGGCCGTGGAAGCGGTTGGCGTATACCTGGCCACCTATGTGCTGACCAGCCTCGGTGCGTTCGGCGTGATCACCCTGATGTCCACGCCCTATAACGGCCGCGATTGCGACGCCCTGTACGAGTACCGCGGGTTGTTCTGGCGACGCCCCTACCTGACCGCCGTGCTCACAGTGATGATGCTGTCGCTGGCCGGCATTCCGCTGACCGCGGGCTTTATCGGCAAGTTCTACGTGGTCGCCGCCGGCGTGCAATCGCAGCAATGGTGGCTGCTCGGCGCCCTGGTGCTGGGTAGCGCCATTGGCGTGTTCTACTACCTGCGCGTTATGGTCACCCTGTTTATGGTCGAACCCAACCTGCGCCGCCACGACGCGCCTCTGCATTGGGGGCAACAGGCCGGCGGCCTTATGCTGCTGTTCGTCGCCCTGCTGGCCTTTGTTCTCGGCGTCTACCCGCAGCCGCTGCTGGAACTGGTGCAACAGGCAGGCCTGGTGGCCATCGCCCAGTGAGGCGCTAATCGCTACGAAGAACCCGGCCTTGGCCGGGTTTTTTGTCTCTGCACAAAGGCTTGCATGGGCTGAAGCCGCTTGCGCAGAGTGCTCCTAGTAGCCCGGATAAAATCCGGGAGCTCACATCCCCGGATTTCATCCGGGCTACGGAGATTCGTGAGAATGAAAAAGAGCGCCCGTGGGCGCCCTTTTACTCACCGCGGCGACTCAGATCCGGAACTGCCGCACCAGCACGCCCAGGCGCTCGCCCAGGCCGGCCAGGCTGCGCGAGGTCTCGGCGCCATGGCGGGTTTCCTCGGCCACGCTGTCCACCGCCACGGCAATCTGGTGCACGCTGCGGTTGATCTCCTCGGCTACCGCCGTCTGCTCTTCGGCGGCACTGGCGATCTGTGCGTTCATCGCATTGATGGTGCCGATCAACTGGGCAATCGCATCCAGCGAAGCACCGGCCTGATTGGCCTGTTCACTGGTAGCGTCACCGGCATCGCTGGAACGGCGCATGGCGGTGACCGCGTCCCGGGTTCCACCCTGCAAGCGATCGATCATGCCCTGGATTTCCTGGGTGCTCTGCTGGGTTCGGCTGGCCAGGGCGCGCACTTCATCGGCGACCACGGCGAAACCACGCCCGGCCTCACCGGCACGGGCCGCTTCGATGGCCGCGTTGAGCGCCAGCAGGTTGGTTTGCTCGGCGATGGAGCGAATCACATCGAGCACGCTGACGATGGACTGTACATCCTGCTGCAGGGCGTCGAGGGATACGCCACTGCTGCGGATGTCATCCACCAGGGCATGGATGCGCTGGATGCTGCCATCCACCACACGCTTGGCCGCCTGCCCTTCACCATCGGTCTGCTGCGCCGCTTGTGCCGCGCCCTGGGCACTGCGGGCCACCTCGTGAGCAGCCGTGGACATCTGGTTGATCGCCGTTGCCACCTGATCGGTTTCATGGCGCTGACGCTCCATGGCTTGCTCCGAGCGCTGCGCCTGAGTGGCGACCTCACCGACCAGTTCCGTCAGTTGGCCGGTCATCTCGGCGATCTGCCGCACCAGGCCGTGGATCTTCTCGACAAAGCGGTTGAAGGAGCCGGCCAGCTGGCCCAGCTCGTCATCGCTGGCCACCGGCAGGCGCCTGGTCAGGTCGCCCTCGCCGGCGGCGATATCGTCGAGGTTGGCCTTGATCTGTTGCAGCGGGCGCAGGAAGGCATTGCTCAAGGCCAGACCGACTATGCCGAACACCACCAGCATGATCAGGGCAATCACCAGGATGCTGGTGAGGATGGTGCCAACACGCTCATCGATAGCCGCCTTGACCTGTGCCACTTGCGCCTCGACGCCATCCAGGTTGACCGCCGTACCCAGCGCCAGATCCCACTTGGGCAGGTAATAGCTGTAAGCCAACTTGGGTACCAAAACGCTCTCGTCAGTCGGCAAGGGCGAGCTGTACTGCACATAGTTGGAACCGTCCTTGGCCACCCGCACCAGTTCACGGTTGACGTAGACCCCGTTGGGGTCCTTGCGCTCGGACAGGTTCTTGCCGACATCCACCGGGCTGGCGCCGCGGAACAGGCGCACGACCTGCGAATCGTGACCGAAGAAGTAACCATCCTTGCCGTACTTGATCTGCGCCAGAATGGCGATCGCCTGCTCGCGGCTGGCCATATCGCCCTGGCTGGCAGCGTCATACAGGCTCTGCACCGAGCCCAGGGCAATCTGCATGTAATGCTGCAGTTCCTGACGGCTCTCATGCATCAGACGCTCGCGTGTCTCCCTGACTTCATCCTCTGCCAGACCCAGCAGGATCTTGGCCGCCGCGCCGCTGAGCACCACGGCAAACAGAATAACGGGCAGTAAGGCCAACAGCAGAACTTTGCTTTTCAGGGTAAGGCGCATCATCCATTCCTCTGCTTTGAACCACTGGATGCAACACGGGGTTGCCGACTTATCGGCAACCCCGTCGATAATTCGTGCGACCAGTCGGTCAACACAGTCTAGCCTGCAATGGCTTTTCTTCCTTTACCGCACCATCGCCGCGGCCCGACCCAAAACCCCAGGCGAAAGCGGCCACTGCGACCACTGCCAGCAGTGCAGACAAAACAGCCGTTCGAAATCCTTTTCACTGCGTAGCAAATTTATAGTCATGCTGCTGTAACCTCGGTTGGCAGGCGCTCGTCCCCTACACTGTCTGTAAAGAAAAGACATAGCCCGCCGATAGACGCATCAAGCCTCGCCAATAAGAAAAAGGTCGTGAAAATGCTGTTCAACCGACTCTCCATCCAGCTCAAAATCACCCTGCTTGCAGGCCTCTGTCTGCTGACCATAGTCGCCGTCCTGGTGTCCGCCTCGGTTATCCAGGCGTCACGCAGCGCCGATCTGGTGAAAAAATCCAGCAGCAGCATGCTCGAGCAGTCGGCGCAATTGCGCATGGAGGCCCGTGCCGAGTCCCAGGCGCTGCAGATGCAGCGCTACTTTATGGACGCCTACCAATACGGCCGCAGTGCCGCCTCGCAGGTGCTGTTTATCCGCGAGCAGGCGGAAAAGCGCTTTCTCGATGCCTTCGACCTGCGCGAAGACCTGGCCCGCCAGGTGCGCAGCGCCCTGGAGGGCAACCGCAGCCTGCTCGGCATCTACGTCGCCTTCGAGCCCAACGGCCTGGATGGCAAGGACGAACTCTTTCTCGATCAGGACAACCTCGGCAGCAATGACCAGGGCCGCTTCGCGGTGTACTGGGCCCAGGATCAAAAAGGCGAACTCACCTCCGAGACCTTGAGCGAAAAGCTGCTGGGCGACAGCACCCCGGGTATCAGCGGCGCGGCCTATAACGCCTGGTATACCTGTCCCGTGCAGACCAAGCAGGTGTGCCTGCTCGACCCCTATACCGACGAGGTCGATGGGGTGAAAACCCTGATGACCAGCATCGCCTTCCCCCTGATGCTGGCCGATAAAGTGATTGGCGTACTGGGCGTGGATATCAGCCTGGCCAGCCTGCAAGAACTGAGCAACGGCGCGCACCAGAGCCTGTTCGAGGGCGCCGGCCACGTCAGCATTCTCAGCCCAGCCGGTTTGCTCGCCGGCCATAGCCGCGACAGCAACCTGCTGGGCGGCAAACTGGACAAGGCCTTTAGCGACCAGCATGAAGAAATACTGCGCCTGCTGGCGGGCAACAAGCCTGCGGTCTTGCACCACGATGGCACCCTGCAGGTACTGCAGCCCCTGCTGCCGATTCCCGAATCCAAACCCTGGGGCGTGGTGATGGAGGTGCCGGAGAAGGTGCTGCTTGCGCCGGCGCTGCAACTCGAAGCCCAGATGGACAGCATGAGCGGGCAAAGCACCGCCGTATCCCTGGGCCTGGGCCTGGCTGCCGGGGTGATCGGCATCCTGCTGATCTGGCTGACCGCCCTCGGCGTGACCCGGCCCATCCTGGGCGTGGCCGCCATGTTGAAGAACATTGCCAGTGGCGAGGGCGATCTGACCCGCCGCCTGGACTACGCCAAACAGGATGAACTGGGCGAACTGGCCAGCTGGTTCAACCGCTTCCTCGACAAGCTGCAGCCGATCATTGCTGACGTCAAACTCAGCGTGCAGGACGCTCGCAGCACGGCCGACCAGTCGTCGCTGATCGCCAGCCAGACCAGCAGCGGCATGCAGCAACAGTTCCGCGAAGTGGATCAGGTGGCCACCGCCTTCCAGGAAATGAGCTCCACCGCCCAGGATGTCGCGCACAACGCCGCCCAGGCCGCCGAGGCCGCGCGCACCGCCGACCAGGCAAGCCGCGAAGGCTTGAGCGTGATCGGCAAGACCACCTCGACCATCGAACTGCTGGCCAACGAAATGAATGTGGCCATGCAGGAAGTCGAAGGCCTGGCCAACAGCAGCGAGAAGATCGGCTCGGTCCTGGAAGTGATCCGCTCGATCGCCGAACAGACCAACCTGCTGGCGCTCAACGCCGCCATCGAGGCCGCCCGCGCCGGGGAAGCCGGGCGTGGTTTTGCCGTGGTCGCCGACGAGGTACGCAACCTGGCCAAACGCACCCAGGACTCGGTGGAGGAAATCCGCCAGGTTATCGAGGGCCTGCAGAACGGCACCAAGGAAGTGGTCAGCACCATGCACAGCAGCCATCGCCAGGCCCAGGGCAGCGTCGAGCAGGTCGAACTGGCGGTGGCTGTGCTGCAACGCATCAGCCAGGCCGTCAGCGTGATCACCGATATGAACCTGCAAATCGCCAGCGCCGCCGAAGAGCAGAGCTCGGTGGCCGAAGAGATCAACCGCAACGTCGCCTCGATCCGCGATGTCACCGAGTCGATCTCAGGCCAGGCTGATGAGTCGGCGAAGATCAGCCAGAACCTCAACAAGCTGGCCAACCACCAGCAGAGCCTGATGGATCAGTTCCGCGTCTGAGTTGTCTTTATTGGACCGCCAGCCTGGCGGCTCCTTCCTTGCGACGCAGGCTGGCCGCGGCTAGCCTGCGTTTTTCTATTTATGGGGGTTACACATGCTCAATATCGCCCTGGTCGCCGGCTCCGGCCGCAGCAACAGCCAGTCGGGCAAGGTCGCGCGCTTTATTCGCCAGCGCCTGATCCAACTGGAACACAGCACTGAAGCGCACAGCAGCCTGATCGATCTGGGCCAGGCCCCGCTGCCGCTCTGGCCCAGCGACGAGAGCGGCCCCTGGGAGCAATACCGCACGCAATTGCAGGCCGCCGACGCCCTGGTGATCATCTCCCCGGAGTGGAACGGCATGGCCTGCCCGGCGATCAAGAACTTCTTTATCTACGCCAGCAAGGCCGAACTGGCGCACAAACCGGCGCTGCTGGTGGGGGTGTCCTCGGGCATCGGCGGCGCCTACCCGATCAGTGAATTGCGCGCCTCCAGCTACAAGAACTGCCGGTTGTGCTACCTGCCCGAGCATCTGATAGTGCGCCGCGTCGAACAGGTGCTGAACGAACCGCAAGCCGCCGATGAGGATGATCAGCGCCTGCGCGCGCGCCTGGACTACGATCTGGGCATCCTGGCCAAGTACGCCAAGGCCCTGCAACCGGTGCGCGAGAGCATCGATATGAGCAACCCGGCCTTCGCCAACGGCATGTAAATCACTCGCCGCATAAGGGCTGCTGACGCAGCCTTTTATGCGCGCTTGATGGGCAGCTCGACAATAACGCTCAAGCCACCCAGCTCGCTGTCAGTCAGCTGCAACTGCCCGCCCCAGGCATCAACTATATCGCGCACTATGCCCAGGCCCAGGCCATGCCCGGCGACCTGCTCATCCAGCCGGCTGCCGCGGCTAAGCACCTCCTCGCGCTGGGCTGGCGCGATCCCCGGGCCGTCATCCTCGATTGCCAACACATAGCCGGCGGCGGTGCGCTCGATGCGCAGGCATACCCGGCTGCCCGCCCACTTGCAGGCGTTATCCAGCAGATTGCCGAGCAGCTCCAACAAGTCTTCACGGTCCCAGGGCAGACGCAGCCCAGGCGGCGCCTGCCAATCCAGCTGCAGCTGGCGGCCATGGATCATGCCCAGGGTGGCAAAGAGCTCGGGTAGCTCGGCCGCACAATCGAAATAGGCGCCAGGCAGGGCCTCCCCGGCCAACCGCGCGCGCCCCAGTTCACGGGCCACGCGCTGCTCGATCTGTTGCAGCTGGCTATTCAGGCTGGCCTGCAACTCTGGCAATTGCCGCAACTGCTCCCGCGCCGCCAGGCTAACCAGCACCGCCAGTGGAGTTTTCAAGGCATGGCCGAGGTTGCCCAGGGCATTGCGTGAACGCCTGAGGGTGTCTTCGGTGTGGCTGAGCAGGTGGTTGATCTGCGCCACCAAAGGCTCCAGCTCCTGCGGCACCTGCCCATCCAGCTGGGTGCGCTGGCCCTGTTGCAGCTGCACTATCTGCTGGCGGGTCTGTTCCAGCGGGTGCAGGGCGCGGCTGACGATCAGGCGCTGCAACAGCAGAATCAGCACCAGCGCCGCCAGGCCGAGGCCCAGCACCATGTGCTGTACGCGCCTGAAACTGTCCAGCACCGGGGTGTAATCGCGGGCCACATGAATGCTGATCTGCTCGCCGAAGCGTTGGTAATCCGCCCGGTACACCAGCCACAGCTGCCCTTGTGGGCCATCGCCCAAGGCATCCTGCAAACCGGGCTGCGCCATGGGTTGCAGTTCGTGATCCCAGAGTGAACGCGAGCGCCAGCTCTGCCCGGCAAAGTCGATGCGAAAGTACAGGCCCGAGTAGGGCCGCTGAAAAGCCGCGCTGAGCCGCCGCTCATCCAGCTGCACCCCCTGCGGGCCGCGCACCAGGGCGCTCAGCAGGTTCTGCGCCTCATCCTGCAGGCCGTCCTGCAGGTAGCTGCGCAGGCTGCGGTCGAACAGCCACAGGCTGCTCTGCGCCAACAGCAGGCCAATGATCAGCAACACGCCGATCAGGCCGAAACTCAGGCGCCGTTGAATGGATTTCAACCCGCCTCTCCGCAGAAGCGATAGCCCTGGCCGCGCCGCGTTTCTATCACCTCACGGCCGAGCTTGCGCCGCAGGTGATTGACGTGCACTTCGATCACATTCGAATCGCGCTCGCTTTCACCGTCATACAGATGCTCGGCCAGATGGCCTTTGGACAGGATCTGCCCGGCGTGCAGCATAAAGTAGCGCAACAGGCGGAACTCGGCGGCGGTCAGTTCCACCTCCTGGCCCGCGCGGCTGACGCACTGGCGACTCTCGTCCAGTTGCAACCCGGCGGCATGCAGTTGCGGCTGGTTGGCCAGGCCGCGGGCACGGCGCAGCAGCGCCTGAATCCGCAAGGCCAACTCCTCCGGATGAAAGGGTTTGCTCAGGTAGTCATCGGCCCCGGCCTTGAGCCCCTCGATACGCTCGGCCCAGGAGCCGCGCGCGGTCAGAATCAGCACCGGCGTGGCGAGGCCGCCGGCGCGCCATTCCTGCAGCACCTGCAGGCCTGGTTTGCCGGGCAAGCCCAGGTCAAGAATGATCAGGTCGTAGGGCTCGCTGGCCCCCTGGTAGGCCGCATCGCGGCCATCGGCCAGCCAATCGACTGCATAGCCCTGGCGCGTCAGGCCGGCGTGCAGTTCGTCGGCCAGCGGCACATGGTCTTCAACCAGCAACAGACGCATTCAGTCGTCCACCTCATCCTTGAGCAGCTCACCGCTGGCGGCATGCAATTCCAGTTCGCGCACTATGCCCTGCTCGGTTACCAGCTCGACTTCGTAAACCAACACGCCGTCCTCTTCTTCCAGCTCGACTTCCAGCAGCATGGCGCCCGGGTAGCGTTGCAAGGCCACCTGCATCAGTTGCTCAAGGGGCAGAATTTGCCCCTCGCGGCGCAGACGCAAGGCCTCATCCTGATCCAGGTCGCGGGCATTGCTGGCAAAGGTCAGCGCAACCAGTACAAGGCCCAGAAGACTGCGGTAAGCCAAAGCCGAATTGCTCATCAATCGTCCTGCTGGTTCTTCAGAATTTGTCCGTTGGTGGCGTCCAGTTCCAGATCCCACTGCATGCCCTGGGCATCGCGAACTTCGACCTGGTAGACGTAGCGGCCATACTCTTCTTCCAGTTCGGTTTCTTCAACCTTGCCACCAGGGTGCTGGGCCAGGGCGGCGCTATTGAGCTTCTCGAACGACTGGATGGTGCCGGCATCGCGCAGTTTTAGGGCTTCATCCGGACCGAGGTCACGGGCTTGGGCCAGGCCGGCACTCAGGGTCAGGGCAGCGGCGGTGAATACAGTGGTCAATAGGTTCATTGCATGTGTCCTCGTGGGGTTGTTTTCGACAGGGCCCAAGGTACTGCACGGGACTTAACTCAAGCTGAATTTGCTTAAGCCGGCGCCAGCTAGGTAGTGCGGCGCAGTCATACGACCTTATTCATCCGCTGAAGTGGCTTGGCCTTAAGACTCGGCGCTCTATAATCGCGGCCTTGCGCGATGGAGGCCAGCATGAATGCGATAGTGATCAAGTCCCCTGCCCTGACAATTAAAGCCGGCAAACGCGCCCTCGCCCGGATTCGCGAGCGCGGCCTGCAACCGGCGGACGTGGGCATTCTGCCGGGGGCGGCTGGCGGCCCCAAGGCGCTGGGCATCCAGGGCCTGGACCTGGCGCTGTTCGGCGACTGGCTGCTGCGCGCGCCACGGGAGCGCTCGCTGATCGGCGCGTCCATCGGTTCCTGGCGCTTTGCCAGCGCCTGCCTGCCGGACGCCGCCGCCGGCATCCGGCGCCTGGGCGAGTTGTATACCGCGCAGCGCTTCGCCAAGGGCGTGAGCATGGCCGAGGTGTCGCAGAGCTGCAGCCTGATGCTCGAACAGCTGCTAGAGGGCCAGGATCAGCAGGTGCTGAGCAACGCCCATTACCGCCTGAACATAGTGGTGGTGAAGAGTCACGGCCTGCTCCGGCATGATCACCGCGCGGTGCTGGGCCTGGGCCTGGGTTCGGTTATCGGCAGCAACCTGCTCGGCCGTCCGCGCCTGGCCAAGCACTTCGAGCGGGTGATAC
Organism: Pseudomonas sp.; assembly: GCA_036276395.1. Lineage (GTDB taxonomy): Bacteria > Pseudomonadota > Gammaproteobacteria > Pseudomonadales > Pseudomonadaceae > Aquipseudomonas. The sequence continues at coordinate 8,602 of DASUOY010000106.1, read as the reverse complement.
TGCATGACGCCCGCCTGGCCCCACCGCTAAGTGCGCTGGAGGACTTCCCCTCACGCTACCTGCAACTCGATAGCGCCAACCTGCGCCACGCCCTGCTCGCCTCGGGCTCGATCCCCATGGTCATGCAAGGGGTGCGCGACATTCCCGGCGCCGGCCCCGGCACCTACCGCGACGGTGGCCTGCTCGACTATCACCTGGACCTGCCCTACAACGGCGGCGATATCGTGCTGTACCCGCACTTCACCGACAAGGTGATTCCCGGCTGGTTCGACAAGGGCATGCCCTGGCGCCGCGGCGACAGTGGCCGCCTGCAGGATGTCGTGCTGCTGGCCCCCTCGCGCGACTACCTGGCGCGCCTGCCCCATGGCAAACTGCCCGACCGCAAGGACTTCAGCCGTTATCTGGGCGATGATGGCGGCCGCGAGCGCTACTGGCGCCAGGCCATGAGCGAAAGCCAGCGCCTGGGCGACGAGTTCCTCGAACTGACGGCCAGTGGCCGCTTGGCCGAACGCCTGGAAGCACTCTAACCACCAGCGATATTGCTCTAAGGCGTGACCAGGGATGGCCGAAATAAAACTCGCAGTTGCCATTATTCATGGCATAGGAATCCAAGCCGATGAGCGCAATGACGAAGGCCAGCACCTCTTTGCCCAGCAGCTGATCGCCGGCCTGCGCCGGCAACTGGGCGTGGATGCCGAACAGGTGGCGTTCCAGACCCTGTACTGGGCCAGCGTGCTGGACAAGCGCCAGCTGGCCTTTCTCGACAAGCTGCGCGATCAACCGGTGCGCTGGCGCTGGCTAAGGCGCATCGTCACCCTGTTCCTCGGCGATGCCAGCGGTTACCGCAAGGTCAGCCAGGCCTACGACACCACCTATGAAGAAGTGCACCAGTGCCTGCGTAGTGGCCTCAACGCGCTGCGCGCCAAGGTCGATGCCGACACCCCGCTGGTGGTGCTGGCCCATTCGCTGGGCGGGCATATCTTTTCCAACTTCGTCTGGGACCAGCAGCGCATCAACAAGGCCGAAAGCTGCCCACTCGATCCCTTTCTGGCCCTAGAAACCTTGAGCGGTCTGGTGACCTTCGGCTGCAATATCCCGCTGTTCACCTTCGCCTACGACCCGGTGGTGCCGATCCGTTTTCCCGGCCACTGCCTGACCGAGGCCATGCACGCGCAGGCCCGCTGGCTCAATCTCTATGCCCCCGCCGACCCCCTGGGCTACCCGCTACGCCCGCTGCCCGAATACGCCGCCGTGGTAGCCGAAGACCGCGCCATGCCGGTTGGTCCCTGGTACGCCCGCTATACCCCTCTGAGCCACCTGACCTACTGGAACGACAGGCGCTTTCAGCGTTATATCGCCCGCTACCTCAACCAGCTGTTGACCGCCTGCTAGGCTCGCCAAACCGCCTTAGCTGCCTAAAAATGTGATCTATCGGACAATTTATTGCATTTTTAGTCATCTATGTGACTTAGGGGTCAGCTCCGACCATCAACGACTATGACCGGCAAGCGTGCGTAGACCGCCTGCCCTTATAGATTTGGGATCAACTCGGAGAGACCGACCCCATGAACGCGCCGCTGCGTTTTAACGAAGCCCTGCTGATTGCTGACCGTGCCTTTCAACCTTTCCAGTGCGTGGCCTGGGCGCCGCAGGATGGCACTGGCAACCTCAGCCTGAGCGTTATCGATCGCACCAGCACCCGCCTGCTTGGCCGCACCCAGCTGTCGAGCAGCATCTACAGCGACCCGGTGCAATTCGCCAACCTGCTGCAGCAATCCCGTGAACAACTCAGCCAGCAAGGCTTCGCCCTGGAGCCTTGGAGCATGCCGGAGTAATCCGCCCGCTCCCGCGCTCGCGCCGGCAATCAGGCGCGAGCGAAAGATGGCAATATCTGTGGGCTTAATGTCCTTGTTGCCATTTACTCCCTAAGCGCACACTGCATCCATAGCTTAGCGAGACCGCCCCATGGATGCCCTGAAGACCATCGCCTGCCTGCTGTACCCCGATGTCATGAGCCTGGACCTGAGCGGCCCGCTGCAGGTGTTTGCCTCGGCCAATGACGAACGCCAGCGCCAGGGCTTGCCGGCCTGCTACCGCCTGCTGGTGCTGGGCCAGCAACCGGGCCCTGTCGCCACCTCGGCCGGCTTCCAACTGGTGGCCGAGCAGGCCTGGAGTGAGGTGGCAGCCGCCGAGATCGACACCCTACTGATTCCCGGCGGGCGAGGCGAGGCGGCCCAATGCGAGAACGCCGAACTTCTGAACTGGCTGGGCGCAGCCGCGCCACAGATCAGGCGCCTCGGTTCGGTCTGCTCCGGCGCGCTGATTCTCGCGGCCGCCGGCTTGCTCGATGGGCGCCGCGTCACCACCCACTGGGCCGACGTCGAGCGCCTGCGCACACGCCACCCGCAGGTCGAGATAGCCGATGACTGCCTGCACACCTATGACCCGCAGGATGCCCAAGGCAACGGACATATCTTCACCTCGGCCGGCGTGACCGCGGGCATCGACCTGGCGCTGGCCCTGGTCGAGGCCGATCTGGGCCGGCCCATCGCCCTGGCGGTGGCCAGGCGCCTGGTGATGTTCCTGCGCCGGCCCGGTGGGCAGGCGCAGTTCAGCGCCCTGCTGACCCCGGAGCCCAGCCGCGTACCGCGCCTGACCGCCCTGCTCGAATGGATCCCCCTGCATCTGAGCGAGGACCTGTCCCTGGCGGCCCTGGCCGAGCAGGCCAATATGACGCCACGCACGCTGTCGCGGATATTTGTCCAGGAGCTGGGCATGGGGCCGGGCCGCTATGTCGAAAGCATCCGCCTGGAAACCGCGCGCACCCTGCTGCAAAGCGCCCAGGCCTCGATCGGCACGGTGGCGCGCCTAAGCGGTTTCGCCCACCCGGAAAATCTGCGCCGCAGCTTCCACAAACACCTGGGCATCAGCCCCCAGGAATACAACGAGCGTTTCGCCTGAGCCCAAACCAAGGAGCCCGCCATGCTGCAACTGCGCCCCAACTGTGAATGCTGCGACCGTGACCTGCCTGGCGACTCGCCAGATGCGCTGATCTGCTCGTTCGAGTGCACCTTCTGCCGCGACTGCGCCAGCGACCGCCTGCAAGGCGTTTGCCCGAACTGCGGCGGCGAACTGCTAAGCCGGCCGCGCCGCCCGGCCGACAAGCTGGAGCGCTCCCCGGCCTCCAGTCAGCGAGTGCTTAAGCCCGCCGGCTGCGCCAGCAAGCTTTGACTATCACCCAACATCGAGCCTGCTCCAATGCTGCTATTACGCAATCCCTCGATCCGCTTGTTGTTTGCCGGCCAGGCGCTGTACTGGTCCTGCTCGATGATCGGTATCACCCTGACCGCCTTGGTGGGGCTGCAACTGGCCCCGCTGAATATCCTGGCCACCCTGCCGCTGTGTTTGTGGATGCTGGGCAATTTGCTGGTGGTGCAGCCCTTGTCGCTGTTTATGCAGCGCCATGGTCGGCGCCCCGGCTTGATGCTCGGCGCCAGTGCCGGCGTGCTGGGCGGCCTGCTTAGCGCTCTGGGCGTGTGGCTGGGCGACTTTATCCTGTTCTGCCTGGGCGCCCTGCCCATCGGCGCCTATCAGGCATCGGCGATGTACTACCGCTTTGCCGCGCTGGAGGCCGTCGAGGCGACGGAAAAAGGCCGCGCCAGTGCCTATGTAATAGGCGGCGGGGTAATGGCTGCCCTGCTGGTGCCAAGCCTGCTGCTATGGGCCAGGAACCTGCTGGACACGCCCTTTGTCGGCGCCTACCTGCTGATCGCGGCCCTCGCCCTGCTGGCCCTGATACTGCTGAGCCGGCTGCGCGAAGGCGTTGCACCGCCCAGGGCCAAGGCCGGCTTCAAGGAATTACGCCAACTCCTGGGCAACCCGGTGATACGCGCGGCAATCGCCACCACCGCGGTTGGCAACGGCCTGATGGTCCTGGTGATGAATGCCACGCCCCTGGCCATGAACTTCTGCGGCTTTGCCCTGGAAAGCAGCGCCCGGGTGATCCAGTGGCACATGCTCGGCATGTTCCTGCCCGCCTTCCTCGCCGGCCCCCTGGTCGATCGCCTCGGCAGCCGCCGGGTGGCCCTGCTGGGCGGCGTGATACTGCTGGGTAGCGCCACTGTCGCCCTCAGTGGCCTGCAACAGCTGCACTTTCTATTCAGCTCGTTGCTGCTCGGGCTGGGCTGGAACCTGATGCTGGTCGCCGGCACCACGCTGCTTGCCGAAGGCCACGACGAAACCCAGCGCGGCCAGGCCCAAGGCCTGATGGAGCTGCTCAACGGCGTGCTGGCCGCGGGAGCCGCGTTCAGCGCCGGGGTATTGATCAGCGGCCTCGGCTGGAGCGCGCTCAACCTGGTTATCCTGCCACTGGTCGGCCTGGCCATGCTGATGCTGCTGCCGGCTAGGCGCAGCCTGCTGCACGCCTCGTCTTAAGGCCAATGCACAGATTGCAGGCAGCAAAAAGGCGACCCACTGGGTCGCCTTTTTATTTGGCCCGCAACTCGATGCCTTAGAACCTGTTGACGATCTCGCGAGCTAGAGCCATGCAAGGCAAAAACAGGCGAGGAAGCGGAGTTTACGAGCTGTAAATGAGCATTCCGAGCCTGTTTTTAACGCAGCAGGGCCGACGCGCAGCAGATCGTAGACAGGTTCTTAGTAGTAGGCGTTTTCCTTGTTTGTATGGTCGGTCACGTCGCGCACGCCTTTCAGCTCGGGAATGCGTTCGAGCAGGGTCTTCTCGATGCCTTCCTTGAGGGTCAGGTCGACCTGGCCGCAACCCTGGCAACCGCCGCCGAACTTCAATACCGCGATGCCGTCGTCGACCACATCGATCAGGCTGACTTCACCGCCGTGGCTGGCCAAACCGGGGTTGATCTCGGTCTGCAGGTAGTAGCTGATGCGCTCGTTGATCGGGCTGTCTTCGTTGACCATCGGCACCTTGGCGTTCGGCGCCTTGATGGTCAGCTGGCCGCCCATGCGGTCGGTGGCGTAGTCGACCACGGCGTCTTCCAGGAAGGGTTCGCTGACCGCGTCGATCCAGGCGGTAAAGCTGGCCAGGCCCAGGGCGGTGTCTTCAGCCTTCTGTTCGCCCGGCTTGCAGTAGGCGATGCAGGTTTCGGCGTACTGGGTGCCCGGCTGGGTGATAAATACGCGAATGCCGATGCCCGGGGTGTTCTGCTTGCTCAGCAGATCAGCCAGATAGTCGTGGGCAGCGTCGGTAATGGTAATGGTGCTCATGGCAACTCCTCGCAAACATGGGCGCAGTGTACGCCAGTCGGCCATGCGGGCAAAGTCCTAGTAATTTGGTAGGGATAACCCACGACGCTTTAGAGGTTCTGGTAGCGATGCATATCCAGCACGCCCGCCTCGACCGGCTCGGTTTCCTCGATATAGCGGCTAAGGTCGTGGAAGTAGCGCCAGAACTCGGGATGGCTGCGCCTGATGCCCCAGCGTTCGACCACGGACTCGAATGCCGCCTCATCCTGGGCCTGCTCCAGCGCACTGACGAAGGCCGGCACCTCGGCAGCCTTGAGGCTAAAGATAAAGTTCGGGTAGCTGCTAAACACCCCGGGGTAGATGGTCAAGCTATCCAGTTCAGGCTGATAACGCAGCGCCTCGCCATACATAAAGGCCACGTTGCTGTGGGCGCGGTTGCGCAGCAGGCTGTACACCTCGCGCCGGCCATCGGCCAGTTCGACGCGCAGCATGCTCGCCTCGGGTAACTGCGCCAGCACCTTGAGCGCCCCGGCCGGTTTGCCGGTCAGGCGGCTGAGGGCTTGTTCGGCATGCTGCAACTCGCTGGCAATACCCGGCCGATAGCAGTGCGCGTCGCGGCAGCGATTAAGCGGGTCAGGCCGGGCATTGAGGCTGCCATAACGGGCCAGCAAAGCCTCGGCAAAACTGCGCTTGGCATCTGCCCCCACCAACTGCAGGGCACTTGGGGTCTTGTGATCGATCTCGGGATAGTCGAGCCAGACCTTCAGCTTGCCGCTGTGCTGGTACCAGTCACTCAGGTAGCCCTTGCGCGTGTCGGCCGGCAGCAGACGGAGGAAATTGACCTCGCCGCCATTGCGGATCAGGTCGAAGTACAGCCGCGTCTGCGCCTGATGGGAGACATTGCCGAACACATCGAAATTCACCACTAGTTGGTAGTAAGTACGCTCCAGCAACGGATAGTCCATCCACCACAGGGTTTGCGGTATCTCGCCGATCAGGCCTTTTTGCACCGAGGCGCTATCGTGCTGGCGGAAAATCGACAACAGGGCATTGTCGTTACCCGCCCAGATATGCGCCCAACTAGGCGGGGGGGCCTTGGCGTAGGCGCGCATGCGCAGCAACTCATACTGATTGCGCTTGCCCCGGTAGTCGCTCCAGATAATCGGCAGGCTGCCGATCTCATCCAGTTGCCCGGGCATATCCAGCAAGGGCGTGGCCTTGGCACGGTAGTCGGCATCGCTCAGGTAAAGATCGTGGCGCGGGTCCTGGAACAGCACCCAGAAGTTGTCGCGAATCACATCGGTGGCGATCTGCCCCCGGCACACCGGGCCGCGAATAAAGGTGCGCACAAAATATTCGGCGTTATCCAGCATAAATTGATAACGCGCCTGGGCGGGAATCGCGGCAAAGGTCTCGAAGGGATTGGTGCGTCGTTGCAGGCCATAGCCCGGCACCGCATCGGCCACCCAGGCGTCGCTGAAGAACAGCTCCCGCACCCGCGCCAGCTTCTTTTCGCTGAGCCCATAGGTGATATGGGTTTTATGCACTATCACCCCTTGCACCGGGGCCAGGCGGTAGAAAAACTGACTGCCGGGATCGTCGTTCGGCCGGCGCGTGGCAATAGGCGCAATGGGCTGACCGCTGGGCGTGGTCGAACGCAACAGCTGGAAGAAATGCCCCGGCTCGCCACCGGCGAAATACAGATGCGCGAGAAACAGATGCTCATATAGCCAACGCGACACCAGACTCTGGCGCGCCCCGGGTGCATTGAGAAACGCCTCCCAGGCGGCAATCTGCCGGGCCTCGGCCGGGCTGGCCTGCAGCTCGGGCTGATCGACCGGGGCGCCCTCGGCCAGCCAGCGCTGCAGCGTCTGGTAATCCACCTGAGGCAACCCGGTTACCGCAAAGGGCATACCGGCTTGCGGATTTTCCCGGGCGAAGGCGGCGAACTCATCCGGCAGCGGACACTGGTTGTCGCGCTTGATGCTGATATCCAGTTCGGCCGGCAGCTTGGCGTTGGCGCTAAGCGGCGCGTTGTGGCCCAACTCCAGCATGCGCGCCAACAAGGCGGCCTGGCTGCCCTGGGACTCCACTACCGAGAAGAACCCCTTGCGCCGCCAGGCGGCACTGCCCTGGGCATCGACGAACAGCCGCGTGGTGGCCTGGGCCTTGAGCCGCTTGCCGTCATACACCGGCAACTTGTGGGCGCCACGCTCCAGCCCCTCGGCGCTGCCCAGATTGAGCTGGCAGGGTGCGTCGAAGCAGGCATGGCAGGCCACGCAGTAGCGGGTAAAGACCGGCTGGATATCACGGCTGTAGGAGATCGGCTCTGCTGCTAGCAGCGGGCTGATGAACAACAAGCAAGTGCCGAACAATAAGCGATAGAGCATCGAAGCGTCCCAGGCAGACAGCATTAGCGAGTCTAGCTGTCGCACAGGGCATAAAGCGAATCGGGCCAACATGAGTGAAATTCATGCAAATCCTGGGGCCACTGCAAAAGCGTGCAGCTTTGTTATCATCAGCCACCATTTTTTCACGCGTCCCAGGTAACCCTCTCCATGTCTCTGTCCGATCGCAGCGCCCGCCTTAACGCACTTCAGCAAGCCCTGAAGGAACGCATCCTGATCCTCGACGGCGGCATGGGCACCATGATCCAGAGCTACAAGCTGGAGGAAGAGGACTACCGTGGCGCGCGCTTCGCCGATTGGCCGCAGGATGTCAAAGGCAACAACGACCTGCTGATCTTGAGCCGCCCGGATGTGATCGGCGCCATCGAGAAGGCTTACCTGGATGCCGGCGCGGACATCCTGGAGACCAACACCTTTAACGCCACCCAGGTGTCCCAGGCCGACTACGGCATGGAAAGCCTGGTGTATGAGCTGAACGTCGAAGGCGCACGCCTGGCCCGTAGCGTGGCCGATGCCAAAACCCTGGAAACCCCGGATCGCCCACGTTTCGTCGCAGGCGTGCTCGGCCCTACCAGTCGTACCTGCTCGATCTCCCCGGATGTAAACAACCCCGGCTACCGCAACGTCACCTTCGACGAGCTGGTGGAAAACTACGTGGAAGCCACCCGCGGCCTGATCGAAGGCGGCGCGGACATGATCCTGATCGAAACCATCTTCGACACCCTCAACGCCAAGGCGGCGATCTTCGCCGTGCAGGAAGTCTTTGAGCAGCAAGGCTTTGAGCTGCCAATTATGATTTCCGGCACCATCACCGACGCCTCCGGCCGGACCCTGTCCGGGCAGACCACCGAAGCCTTCTGGAACTCGGTGCGCCACGCCAAACCGATCTCCGTCGGTCTGAACTGCGCCCTCGGCGCCAAGGACCTGCGCCCGTACCTGGAAGAACTGGCAGCCAAGGCAGAAACCAACGTTTCCGC
>DASUOY010000105.1:0-2428 GCA_036276395.1 Pseudomonas sp. | reverse complement strand
CCGGCCTGAACTTTCTCTGCGCCTGGCAGTTGTTCGAGCAACAGGCCACCTGCGGTGCGCGCCTGCACTTTGTTAGCGTGGAAAAATACCCGCTAAGCCGTGCCGACCTGCAACGCGCCCTGGCCTTATGGCCGGAGCTGGCACCCTACGCCGAACAGTTGCTGACGCAGTACGTGGCGCTGCACCCAGGCTTTCAGCGCCTGGTATTTGCCGACGGGCGTATCGCTCTGACCCTGCTGATTGGCGACGCCCTGGAGCTGTTCGGCCAACTGGACGCCCAAGTCGACGCCTGGTTTCTCGACGGCTTCGCCCCGGCGAAGAACCCGGATATGTGGACGCCGGAGCTATTTGCCGAGCTGGCCCGCTTGTCCACAGCCAGCACCACCCTGGGCACCTTTACCAGCACCGGCTATGTGCGCCGCCGGCTGAACGATGCCGGCTTCAAGATGAAGCGCGTGCCGGGCCTGGGAAGAAAATGGGAAGTGCTTAAAGGCGGTTTTATCGGTACAGCCGAGACGACCGAAAAGCCCTGGTTTGCCCGCCCACCGCAGCCTGCTGGCCCGCGCACCGCCATTGTGATCGGCGCCGGCCTGGCCGGTTGCGCCACTGCCGCCAGCCTGGCCCAGCGCGGCTGGCAGGTAACCCTGCTGGAACGGCATGCTGCCATCGCCCAGGAAGCCTCGGGTAATCCGCAAGGCGTGCTCTATCTCAAGCTCTCCGCCCATCACACCACCGTGTCGCGCCTGATCGTCAGCGGCTATGGCCATAGCCGTCGGTTACTGGAACAGCTGCATAAAGGCACGGACTGGGATAACTGCGGCGTGCTGCAACTGGCCTTCGACGCCAAAGAGGCACAGCGTCAGGCGCAACTTGCAGCGGCCTTTCCCGCCGATCTGCTGTGCACCCTGGATAAAACCGCCGCCGAGGAAAAAGCCGGCATAACCCTGCCGGCCGGCGGCCTGTTCTATCCCGAGGCCGGCTGGGTGCATCCGCCGACGCTCTGCGCACTGCTTAGCCAACACCCCAATATTCGCCTGCAATTGCATCAGGAGGCGCTGGAGCTGCGTCGTGGAGGTGATAGCTGGCAGGCCTGGAATGGCGAGCAACTACTGGCCAGCGCCGCCGTGGTGATCTTGGCCAGCGCCGCGGAGATCAAGGGCTTTAGCCAAAGCGCAGGCTTGCCGCTAAAACGCATCCGCGGGCAGATCAGCCGCCTGCCAGCCACCGCCGCCAGTCGCGCGTTAAGCACCGTGGTGTGCGCCGAAGGTTATGTCGCGCCGGTACGCCAGGATGAACACACATTGGGCGCGAGCTTTGACTTCAACAGCGACGATCTGACGCTGAACAGCGCCGACCACGCAAGCAATCTGCAATTATTGGAAGAGATATCGCCAGAGCTTGCCCACGCGCTAAATGCGGCGGCACTAGACCCCGAGCAACTGCAAGGCCGCGCCGCCTTTCGCTGTACCAGCCCGGACTATCTACCGATTGTCGGCCCGCTAGCCGACACAGCTGCTTTTGCCGAGGCTTATGCGGTGCTAGGCAAAGATGCCCGCCAGGTGCCGGACACGCCCTGCCCCTGGCTCGATGGCCTGTATATCAACAGCGGGCATGGCTCACGCGGGCTGATCACCGCGCCGCTATCCGGCGAGCTGATCGCCGCCTGGCTTAACAACGAGCCGCTGCCGGTACCTGTCGATGTGGCGCAGGCCTGCCATCCGAATCGCGTCGCCTTGCGCGCGCTGATCCGCAACAAGAGTTAACCCTGCGCGCCTGTTAGCAGGCGCGCGCAAGGATCAGCCGCGCAAGCTAAAACGCCAGGCGCGGTGGATTTTCGGGTTACGGGCGAAGTCCGGATCGAGAGTCGATGCACTGATTTCTTCAACCTGGTAACGCGCCGCCAGGCTCTCATCGAGCTCAAACTTGCGGAAGTTGTTGGAGAAATACAGCACACCGTCCTTGGTCAGGCGGGCCATGGCCAGGTCGAGCAACTGCACATGATCGCGCTGCACGTCGAAGATGCCTTCCATGCGCTTGGAGTTGGAGAAGGTCGGCGGGTCGATAAAAATCAGCTCGTATTCGCCACGGTCTTCGGCCAACCAGGCCATTACGTCGCCCTGCTCCAGACGGTTCTTGTCCGAATAGCCATTGAGCGACAGGTTGCGCCTCGCCCAGTCCAGATAGGTCTTCGACAGGTCCACGCTGGTGGTGGTACGCGCGCCGCCCTTTGCCGCATGGACGGTGGCCGTGGCGGTGTAGCAGAACAGGTTGAGGAAGCGCTTGCCGGCGGCCTCTTTCTGAATACGCAGGCGCAGCGGACGATGATCGAGGAACAGCCCGGTATCCAGATAATCGGTGAGGTTGACCAGCAGCTTTACGCCGCCCTCGCTGACTTCCATAAACTGGCCCTGAGTTGCCTGGCGCTGGT
>DASUOY010000104.1:0-2276 GCA_036276395.1 Pseudomonas sp. | reverse complement strand
GCAGCCCCGGAAACAGCTTGAACGCCGCCTCTATGCCGAGCAGGTTGGCCGGATTATGCAGCGGCGCCAATGGCGTGGTGACGCGGATCGCCGCAAGACTTGGGGCATCGAGGCGGCAGGCGGCGGTGAAGTGCTCGCCGCCGTGCACCACACGGTGGCCGATGCCATGCAGTTGGCCGCCAGCGGCCTGTTGCACCAGCGGCAGCAACTGAGCCAGGGCGGCGCGGTGGTCGGCATCGGGCAGGCTCAGGCTGGCCTTGTGTTCGCCCTGTTGCCAGCGCAGTGCGGCATCCGGGCTGCCCAGGCGCTCGGCCAGGCCGCTAAGGGGAAAGTGCGCCAGGTCCTCGTTGACCAGGGCGAACTTGATCGAGGAGCTGCCACAGTTGATCACCAGGATATTGCGTGCAGGCATCTACCGTTCCTTGTCTGTTTCGTTCGCTGTGGCCGCAGCGCACCAGCCGCAGGCAAAGGGTTGGCCGATCTGCGCCTGGCGCTGGGCCGCGTCCAGTACCCAGGCGCGCGCCTGCCAGGGCGGCTGGTGGCGCAGGTGCTGAGTATGGCCGCAGGACAAGACGGCCACCCAGTGGCCCTCGTCATCCTGGCGCCAGTCGAGCAGGCGCACCGCCGCCGCGCTTGGCCGTCCGTCTAGCGCCGGTTCGCTTTCGCGCGTGCCCTTGGGTAAACTTGCCCGCTCTTTATTTCCAAGCAAAAGGTCTCGCCCCATGCTGATCGCCGCCAATAAGGCCGTCTCCATCGACTATACCCTGACTAACGATGCCGGTGAGGTGATCGACAGTTCCGCAGGCGGTGCGCCGCTGGTCTATCTGCACGGTGCCGGCAACATCATCGGCGGCCTGGAAAAGGCCCTGCTGGGCAAGCAGGCGGGCGACGAGCTGAACGTTTCCGTAGAGCCGGAAGAGGCCTATGGCGAATACAGCGCCGAGCTGGTGGCCACCCTCAACCGTTCGATGTTCGAAGGCGTCGACCAGCTGGAAGTCGGCATGCAGTTCCACGCCTCCGGCCCGGACGGCGGCATGCAGATCGTCACCATCCGTGAGCTGGACGGCGACGACGTGATTGTCGACGGCAACCACCCGCTGGCCGGCCAGCGCCTGAACTTCAAGGTCAAGGTCATCAGCGTGCGCGATGCCAGCGAAGAAGAAGTGGCCCATGGGCATATCCATGGCGAAGGTGGTCATCACCACTAAGGTTTAGCCTTATGTCGTAGCCGCGAGTCGACTTATGGTCGTTCCTCCCGGGCAATCGACTGCTAAGCTGAAACACCAGAAAGGCGCCTTCAGATAGGCGCCTTTTTTGTCTGCTACGCGCAATCTTTGTGTTCTCAAGGAGTTAGCCATGAGTGCCTTTCACGACCTTAATTTGCGTGCGCTGGATGGTCAGGAGCTGCCGCTGGCCCCCTTCAAGGGGCGGGTAGTGTTGGTGGTCAATGTCGCCTCCAAGTGCGGTTTGACGCCGCAGTATGCCGGTCTGGAAAAGCTCTATCAGCAGTACAAGGCCCAGGGTTTCAGCGTGTTGGGCTTGCCGTGCAACCAGTTCGCCGAGCAGGAGCCGGACAGCGAAGAGGCGATCCGCGAGTTCTGCAGCCTCAATTACGGAGTGACCTTTCCCCTGGGCAGCAAGCTGGAGGTTAATGGCCCCGAGCGCCATCCGCTGTACCGCCTGCTGGCGGGCGAGGGCGCGGAGTTTCCCGGCGATATCACCTGGAACTTCGAGAAATTTCTGGTTGGTCATGACGGTCGCGTACTGGCGCGCTTCTCCCCGCGCACCACGCCGGACGACCCGGCGCTGATCCTGGCTATCGAAAAAGCCCTGGGTTGATTCCTCGCAGGTCATTTACGCCAAGGCTGCGCACTATCGGTGCTTGCCGCTTGTTCGCCGCCTGGCATATCGGCTTAATCGGGCGATCTGCCGAGGACGCCCCGCATGAGCCTGTTTCCTTCCGATAACGCCGTCACCCATGCCTCGCCTGCCGCCCTGCGCCAGCTGATCGAGAGCCGTCGCGCGGTGCGCCGTTTTAGCGCCGAAGCGGTGCCCGAGGCGGTGATCCGCGACTGCCTGGAGCTGGCGGTACTCGCACCCAACTCCTGCAATCTGCAGCCCTGGAGCTTTCAGGTGGTTCGCGATCCGGCGCTGCTGGCCCGTTTGCACCTGGTGTGCATGAGCCAGAACGCGGCCAAGGCGCCCTTGATCATCGCCGTGCTGGCGCGCCCCGATACCTGGAAACAGGCCTGCCAGAACATCATCGATTATTGGCC
>DASUOY010000103.1:0-15288 GCA_036276395.1 Pseudomonas sp. | reverse complement strand
GCCTGGGCATCAGCCCGCGCACGCTGAGGTCCAAGCTGGCGCAAATGCGTGATGCGGGTCTGGATGTGGAAGGCTATCTATTTGCCAGCTAAGGCATGGCCACAGCTTTGCACTCGATAAAACCCGTTGCAGAAAAATGCCGTTCACAGAGGCTCAGTGAACGGCATTTTTGTAGGCCGGATAAAGTCCGGACTAGGTTCCGGGCTTAGCCCTGCCAGGGCGTCGGGGCGCCTAGCAGGCGGCCCATGGCGCCATACAGGCCAAGCTCCTTGAGCACGGCCAGTTCACCTTCGGTTTCCACCATCTCGGCAATCAGCGGCAGATCGATGCTGTTGGTGGCGCGGAATACCGCTTCGATAAACATGCGCTTGTCGCTTTCCTGGTCGATGGCGCGGATATAGGTGCCGTCCAGCTTCAGGTAGGCCAGGCCCAGATGGGTCAGGTTGCCGATCAGGCTGAAGCGTCCACCGAAGTGTTGCAGGCCCAGGCTGAAACCGGCCTCGCGGATGGCCTGGCTAAGGCTTTCCAGCTCGGCGGCCGGGGGCAGATGGCGCTCATCCACCTCCAGGGTCAGCAGGTTGGCCTGCTGCGGATGCTGTTTGAGCATCTCCAGCATGCGCTTGAGCGTTTCGGCATCGCGCAGGGTGGCGGCGGACAGGCTCAGGGCTAGCGGCACGGCATGTTGCTGCAAGTGCGCCAGGCTATGTTCGAGCATGGCCAGGTCGAAACGCGCGGTCCAGCCCAGGCGCTCGATCCAGGGCAGGAACTTGCCGGCGGCTATGGCCTCGCCTTGTTGGTCGAGCAGGCGGGCCAGGACCTTGTGATGCAGCAGCTGGTTGCGATTGGCGCACTGTGCGACCGGCTGGAAATACAACTGCAGCTTGCGCTTGTTCAGCGCATCGTCGATCCAGGCGCGCCAGTCGTGCAGGCCCTGGGTCGGCTGGGTGTTGTAGTCGTCCAGGCGCACCCAGTCGCGGCTCGGATCGTTCTGCGCCTGCGCCAGGGCCTGATCGGCGCGGCCGATGACCTGGCTGGCCTCCTCGCCAGGGCGGAAGGCCGCGATGCCCATATGGGCCACCGGAGTGCAGTCACTGGCGCCGGTTTGCCGCAGGCTTTCCAGGCCGCCGTGCAGTTCGCCGGCGAGCAGGTCGGCTTCCTCGCTGCCAATGCCTGGCGCCAGCAGGCTGAATTCGCCGCCGCGGCTACGCGAGGCCAGCCAGTCGGAACGGTTGGTCTGATTCAGCAGGCGCTTGAGCAGCTCGCCGATGGCGCCGATCAGCGCATCGGTCTTCTGCCCGCCCAGGCGTTGGTTGAGGCCGCCGAGGTCATTGACCCGCAGCAGGATCAGGTAGCCTTCGGCGTTCTGTTCGGCAACCACCAGCTGGTGGGCCAGGCGGATATCGAACTGACGGCGGTTGGCCAGGCCGGTGATGCTGTCCTGGTAGGCCTCCTCGCGCAGTTTTTCGCTGCGCGCCGCCTCCTCGGCGAACAGGGTTTTGAGTTTTTCCACCATCTGGTTCATGGCCGTGACCACGCGCTTGAGTTCTGGCGTGCGCGGCACCTTGGGCAGGGTCAAAAATTCGCGGCGGGTAATCGCCTGGGCCTGCTGCACCATATTGTCCAGCGGGCGCAATTGGGTGCGCAGTAGCCAGCCGCCGAGAATGGCGCTGACCAGACCGCACAGCAGCAGCCAGAGCAGGCTGCCGATGGCGCTGTCCCAGAGCTTGGCCAGGGCGAACTGCGGATGGCTGAGCACCTCGACCCGCGCCGCCTGTTCCCAGCCGCGCATGATCAGGGCGTCGCCGCCCTGGGGCTGCAGGTTGACCAGCTCACTGAACCAGCTGGGCACGGTTTCCACTGTGGTATCGCTGGTGCGTTCGACTATCACTTCGTCGTCGGGTATGCGTACCACGCGGATGCTGGTGAAGTAGCCGCTGTCGAAGATCGAGCTGACCATCAGCTCGATCATCGCCGGGTCATCGACGTGCGGCGTCATCGACAGGCCCAGCGCCGTGGCTGCGTCCTGGGCATGGGAGCGCAACTGGCTGAGCAATTGCTCGCGGGAGCTTTCCACCCCGGCGATAAAGCTGCCGGTAAAGGCCACCACCAGAAACAGGCAGATGGCGAGAAATAGCTGCTTGAGTAGAGACATTAGGTTCCTCCTAGCCTTCGCCGATGGCGAAGCCCTCTGCGCGCATTTTTTTCAAGATGTCCTGCCAGCGTGAGAGCTTCTTGCTGTCGCTCTTCCTGCTGTTCGATCCGGGTAGGTAGAGCCCTTCGGCATTGAACGCGTAGACCGGCAAGAGGTCGCGGCGCTGCGAGGCGGGCTTGATTTCGTTGATCAGGTTGTCCAGTACCAGGGGCTCTGCGCCAGGGCTGGCGTAGTAGGTCAGGACCATATGCGCCTGGTTGTAGTTGAGCGCCTTGACGTAGGTGATGCGCAGCTTGTCACTGGGGATGCCGAGGCGGCGCAGGGTGAAGTACTTGGCGATGGAGTAGTCCTCGCAGTCGCCGGAGCCCTTGACCAGCATTTCGACGGGCGTGGCCCAGTAGTCGTTCTGGCGCCACAGGCGAATGTCGTCGACGAAGCGGATCTGCCGGTTGAAGAAGCGATTGACCTCGTTGAGCTTGTCGCGCTCGCTGCTGCCGGCGCTGGCCTTGATCTGTCCTTCCCAGGCCTGGATGCGCTGTTTGGCCGAGCCCAGGCTGCCGTAGCTGCGTTCGGCATTCTGCAGGATCAGGCCGAAGTCCCAGTTGGCCAGGGCGCTGCTCAGACCGACAAGCAGCGCCAGCCCCGCCAACATCAGCCTGTGCAGGTGTTTCGACCATCCGTGAGTGGGCTGACGTGGCTGCATGTCCCGCGCCTCGGCCAAAGATGGGGGAAAGTCTAGGCGCTAGTTATGGATTTTGCCGTGTGGCGGCGAGGTCTTTGCGCGGTTGCTGCAACGCAGGCGTACTTAGCCCTTGATGGGGCGTTGCGGCCTGATCAGGGTCTTTTGCTTGAGGATATACAGGCTGACCAGTACCGCGCTGCTCAGCATAAACAGGCGGGCCCAGAACAGCGGCACCAGATAGCTGGAGATGCCGATGCTCAGCCACATCAGGCCGATGGCGTAGACCTTGCCCTTGAGCGGAATGCCCTGGCCTGAGAGGTAGTCGACCACCCAGGGGCCCAGCTGTGGATGGTTGACCAGCCACAGGTAGAAGCGCTTCGAACTGCGCATAAAGCAGGCGGCGGCCAGTAGCAGGAAGGGGGTGGTCGGCAATACCGGCAGAAAGATGCCGATAACCCCCAGCGCCACGCTCAGCCAGCCGATGGCCAGCAGGCTGTAACGCACGGCGGGGTTGCGCATTTCCTCGACGACCCGCGCCATAGCTATGGCGCAGGCTTAATGGTGGCGGGGCTTGAGCAGCGCTGGTTTTTCTTCCGGCGCATGGCACAGCAGGAACAGGGCGGTCAGCACCTCGGGAATCTGGTCGACCATGCTGTCGACCAGATCGCGATCGCGGGCGATTTCGGCGAATTCCGGCTGCTCGTCGAACAGGCCGGAGGCAACCATGATCGGCAGCAGCAGTTCGCTAACTTCGTCCTCGGCGTCATCGAACCACACCGCTTCACGCAGGAACACGCCCTCCATAAAGCCGATGCACCAGCCGCGCAGGTCGGAATCGTCTGGCTCATCGCCCAGGTCCAGTTCGCACGGCACTTCCGGATCATCGTCACTGGCCAGTTGGCGGGCGATGTGGCTGTGCAGCTGCACCAGGGTCGCCTCGATCTCTTCACGCTCGGCATCGCTGCGGTAATGCGGCGGTTCGGAGAACAGTGCGTCAATCCACTCGCGCTCAGGCACCTGGTCCGGGCAGATCGACAGCGCGGTCAGGTAGCCGTGGGCGGCGACGTAGTCCAGGGCCTCTTCATGCAGCTCATCGGCATCGAGGAAGGCTTGCAGGCGGGAGAGTTGCTCGGCGAAGGACATCGTGGGGCTACCTTGAAGGAGTAAACGAGGATGGATTCTAGTCTAGCGCGGCCTGAGCGGCCATAGCCCGTGGCAAAAGCGGGCTGTTACAGATGCCAAGCCTGGCGCACCAGCACTTGCGTATAATGCGCCGCTCGCTTCGGAGACCGGCAATGCTCGACCACGCACAACGCATCCTTAAAGACGTTTTCGGCTACGACAGCTTCCGTGGCCGTCAGGCTGCGATCATCGAACGTGTGGCCGGCGGCGGCGATGCCCTGGTGCTGATGCCCACGGGCGGCGGCAAGTCCCTGTGCTTCCAGATTCCGGCACTTATGCGTGAGGGCCTGGCGGTGGTGGTTTCGCCGCTGATCGCGCTGATGGACGACCAGGTCGCGACCCTGGATGAGCAGGGCGTGGCGGCGGTGGCGCTGAACTCCACCCTGAGCAATGACGAGCAGCGCGAGATCGCCGAGCGTATTCGCCGTGGCGAGATCAAGATGCTCTACCTGGCGCCGGAGCGCCTGGTGCAACCGCGCATGTTGAGTTTTCTGCAGAATCTGCAGATTGCCCTGTTCGCCATCGACGAGGCCCACTGCGTGTCGCAGTGGGGCCATGATTTCCGCCCGGAATACCTGCAACTGGGCCAACTCGCCGAGCTGTTTCCCAGTGTGCCGCGCATCGCCCTGACCGCTACCGCGGATATGCGCACCCGCGAGGAAATCGTCCAGCGCCTGCACCTGCAGGATGCCGAGCGCTTTCTGTCGAGCTTCGACCGGCCGAATATCTTCTACCGCATCGTGCCCAAGGAGCAGCCGCGCAAGCAGCTGCTGAACTTCCTTGCGGCCCGCCGCGGCGATGCCGGCATCGTCTATTGCCTGTCGCGCAAGAAGGTCGAGGAGGTCGCCTCGTTCCTCTCCGAGCAGGGTTTTCCCGCGCTGCCCTACCACGCGGGGCTGGCCAACGAGCTGCGGGCCTACCACCAGAAGCGCTTTCTCAATGAGGAAGGGCTGATCATGGTGGCGACCATCGCCTTCGGCATGGGCATCGACAAGCCCAACGTGCGCTTCGTCGCCCACCTCGATCTGCCCAAGTCGCTGGAGGCCTACTACCAGGAAACCGGCCGCGCCGGCCGCGATGGCCTGCCGGCGGATGCCTGGATGGCCTACGGCCTGCAGGATGTGATCTTCCTCAAGCAGATGCTCAACAACTCCGAGGGCGATGAGCGGCACAAGCGCGTCGAACAGCACAAACTCGATGCCATGCTGGCGCTGTGCGAGGAGACCCGCTGCCGGCGCCAGGCCCTGTTGGCCTATTTCGATGAAGAGCTGGCGCAACCCTGTGGCCATTGCGACAACTGTAGCGACGGGGTACAGACCTGGGACGCCACCGAACCGGCGCGCCAGGCCTTGTCGGCCATCTTTCGCACCGGCCAGCGTTATGGCGTGGGGCATCTGGTCGACGTCTTGCTGGGCCGCGATAACGACAAGATGCGCAGCCTGGGCCATCAGCATTTGGCGGTATTCGGCGTGGGCAAGGCGCTGGCCGAGGGCGAATGGCGTTCGCTGTTCCGCCAACTGGTGGCGCGCGGCCTGGCCGATGTCGACCTCGACGGCTACGGCGGCCTGCGCCTGTCCGCCAGCTGCCGGCCGTTGTTGCGCGGTGAGGTGAGCCTGCAACTGCGCCGCGATCTCAAGCCGCAGCAGAGCGCCAAGGCTTCCAGCAGCGCCGCCAGCCAGTTGGTGCGCGGTGAGGAACGCGGCCAGTGGGAGGCCCTGCGTACGCTGCGGCGCAAATTGGCGGAAGAGCACGGCGTGCCGCCTTATGTCATCTTCCCCGACGCCACCTTGCTGGAAATGCTGCGCAGCAAGCCCGGCACCTTGGCCGAAATGGCGCGGGTCAGCGGCGTTGGCGCGCGCAAGCTGGAGCGCTATGGCGAGGCCTTTCTCGCCGTGCTCGGCGGTGAGGCCGAGGCGCCGCAGGCGGTGGTCGATCTGCGTCATGAGCTGGTCAGCCTGGCCCGCGCCGGTATGACCCCGGTGCAGATCGCCGCTCAACTCAAGTGCAGCGAGAAGAATGTCTACGGCCTGCTGGCCGAAGCCATCTCGCGCCAGCAGTTATCCCTGGAGCAGGCGCTGGATCTGCCGCAGGAACTGCTGGGCGAGATTCAGGATGCCTTCTTGGACGGTGAAGGCGAGCTGCCCGCGGCCGCCGAGATCAGCGAGCAGTTTGCCGGGCGGGTCGAGCTGGGCATTCTGCACTGTGTGCGTGCGGCCCTGCAGGCCGAGTTCGAGGCTTAGGAATTGCTTTGGGCGCGGCGCCGGAATTTTGTCCGGCTTGTGGCCGCAATGCTCAGCGACTAAGGTGTTTTCAGCCCGTCCCCAGTGAGGTCAAGGTGCCGCTTCCACATGCCTGGCTAGACGATGTGCATCCCAGTCCCTATGCCGATCAGCTCGCCCTGGGCTTTCGTAGGTTGCGTTTCGTGCGGCCGTTGGAGCGCGAATACCGCGACTATCTGCGTGAAGACAGCTTTGACCTGAAGCGCATCGCCCTCGGCGTTGGCCTGCTGATCTGGCTGGCCTTCGCCGCCTTCGATTTTGTTCTGATCCAGGGGCCGGAGGTCTGGTGGATGCTGGGCGTGCGCCTGGCCGTGTTGTTGTTGCTGCTGATTTTCGCCTGGCTCTTGATCCAGCGTGAACATGTCCAGCTGTTGCAGCCGCTGAGCCTGGTCACCATCCTGGCGCTAGGGGCGGGGGCCTCGTTGGTGGTTGGCATTGCCCATCGGGTCGAGCCGGGTTACCCCTATGAGGGGTTGTTGCTGGTATGCATGGCCTCCTATTTCCTGGTTGGGTTGCGCTTGCTGGAAGCGCTGGCCTGTTCCTTGCTGATCCTGCTGAGCTATATCGCGGCCGAGTTGCTGATGGCCGATGTGCCGGTGCCGCGCCTGATCAACAACAGCCTGTTTTTGCTGTTTGGCAATCTGATGGGCGCGGTAGGCTGCTACCTGCTGGAGTTCAAATCCCGCGAGCATTTTCTGATCAGCCGGCTGATGCGCGTGCTGGCCGATCACGACAGCCTGACCGGGCTGCATAACCGCCGCAGTTTCAATCGTCAGTTCGAGCGCCTGTGGCGCCAGGCCCAGCGTGAGCAGTGCAGCCTGGCCTTGTTGCTGTGCGATATCGACCACTTCAAGGCCTATAACGACCATTACGGCCACCAGGCCGGGGACCGGGTGCTGCAACGGGTAGGCAGCCTGCTCCAGGACGCCGCGCGCCGGCCCCTGGATATGGCGGTGCGCCTGGGCGGCGAGGAGTTTGCCGTGCTGCTCTACGACATAGCCGCAGACCAGGCCCGGCAACATGCCGAGGCCCTGCGCCAGACCCTGCAAACCCTGGATATCGAGCATGCCGGCTCGGATACCGCGCCCATGCTGACCATGTCGATTGGCGTGGCCTGCCTGCAGCCCGAGGAGAGTGGCGCGCTGGCGCAGCTCTATGAACATGCCGACCGCGCGCTGTATGAGGCCAAGGCCTTTGGTCGCAATCAGGTGGTCGCGTAGGGTGGGTTGAGGAGCGCAGCGACAAAATCCAACGTCAGCAGCCCCAGTGCATCAGTCCTAATACCTGTCCGCCAGCCCGTTGGCCGATTTTGCCGCTCGCGCTGGCGCTTGCGGTGAATGCCTGAGCCGGAACGCCAGTGCTAGCATCGCCGGGTTCTTCTTCTTGAGCGCTTCTCCATGGATCGACTGATTCAGGCCGACGGCCAGCCCCATTACGGCATCTTTGCCGCTGCCCCGGGGCTGATCAATTACCGCGACTTCGACTTCCGTTCCCCCATGGGGCGGCGCTTGGGAGCGCTGGCGAAATGGCGGCGTTTCCATCAGTTCCAGTATTTCGGCCTGATCAGCGATGAGCTAATCGGCGGTTGCGCCCTGGCCAACCTGAGCCTGGCCGGCATCGGTTTCGTCTACCTGTTTCACCCGCCCAGCGGGCGCATGATCGAGCGCCAGTTCAAGTTGCCGCTGGGCTTTGGCAGCAGCTTCTCCCAGCAACCGAATGACGGTGTCTGCGAGTTGCGTGCGGGGCGCAATCTGCTGCGCCTGGAGAACCATGGCGCCACCCGGGAGAAGCGCCTGCTGGTGGAGCTGGATGATGGCACGCGCATCGATGCCTGCTTTTCCGAGCTGCAACCGGCCTTTCAACCCATGTGCATCAATACCCCCACCGCGGTGAATGGCTGGGTCTATGCGCAGAAAGTCGCCGGGGTGCGTTGCGCGGGGCAGGTCAGTTGCAGCCTGGGTCAGTTCGACCTGGCGCAGATCGGCGCCTTTGCCCATCACGACTGGTCGGCCGGCTATATGCGCCCGCAAACCCACTGGAACTGGGCCTGCCTGTCGGGGCAGGCGGGGGCGCAGCGGGTGGGGCTGAATCTATCCTGCGGGGTCAACGAAACCAGTTTTACCGAGAACTGCTATTGGCTGGATGGCGAGCTGATCAAGGTCGATAGCGTGCGTTTTGCCTTCGATCGCGATCAACCCCTAGAGCCCTGGCAGATCAGCTCCCATGACGGCCAGGTGGAGCTGCGTTTCGAGGGCCATGGCCTGCATCAGGAACGGATGAATCTCGGGATCATGGCGAGCAACTTCAAGCAGATCTTCGGCCAGTTCAAGGGCGTGCTGCGTCCAGTGGGCCGTCCGCCGGTGCTGATCGACAATCTCTGGGGCTTTGTCGAAGACCAGTACGTGAAATGGTGAAACGGCTGGGTGAGGGCTCGGGGCTTGCCTCTGTATGGAGGTTATGGTTAGCTGGCTAATAATTAGTTTTTTGATAGTTATTAGAGCCGTTATCCATGTCGCACACCGATCAACACCGTTTCGCCATGCAAGTCGCCCAACTGTCCCGCGCCTGGCGCGCCGAACTGGACCGCCGCCTGGTCGGGCTTGGCCTGTCCCAGGCGCGCTGGCTGGTGCTGCTGCACCTGGGGCGTTTTGCCGAACTGCCCACCCAGCGTGAACTGGCTCAGAGCGTCGGCGTCGAGGGGCCGACCCTGGCGCGTTTGCTCGACAGCCTGGAGGCCCAGGGCCTGGTCAGCCGCCAGGCAGTGCCTGAGGATCGCCGGGCAAAGAAGATCGCCCTGAGCCCGCAGGCGCTGCCACTGATCGAGAAAATCGAAGCAATTTCCGCTCAGTTGCGCAAAGAGGTGTTTGCCGGCATCGATGAAGAAGACCTGCGCCGCTGCCAGAAGGTGCACGCCCAGGTGCTGAGCAACCTGGAACGGCGTTGAAGCAGGAGGACCTGCAGGCGCTCCAGCAGCGCTTCGGGCAGTCTTATCCACAGTGGTTGCTGGCCCTGCTGATGACCAGCAGCATGGCCATGGTGCTGGCATCCACCAGCATCAATGTGGCATTGCCGGCGATCATGCAGGACTTTGCCATTGGCCGGCCTTTGGCGCAGTGGCTGTCTACCGGCTTTCTCGCGGCCATGACCGCCGGCTTGCTGCTGGCCGCCTGGGCGCAGTCGCGCTTTGGCGCGCGGCGCACCGCACAGTTCGGGCTGTTGCTGTTTATCCTCAGTTCGTTGCTGGCTTTGCTGGCGCAAGCCGCCTGGCAATTGATCGCCTTGCGCATTATTCAGGGCCTGTGCGCAGGCATAGTCCAACCCCTGGCGGTGGTGCTGATCTTTCGCGTGTTCGCCGCTGGCGGCCGCGGCATGGCCCTGGGGCTGTACGGCATGGGGGTGATGCTGGCACCCACGCTCGGCCCTGGCATCGGCGGTTATCTGGTGGATCACTTCGGCTGGGCGGCAGTGTTCTACTTGCCGCTACCGATGTGCCTGCTGGCGCTGATCGCCGGCCAATGGTTGCTGCCCAATGACGCGCAGCAGCAGCGCGCGGCGCTGGATATTCGCGCCTTTGTCTGGCTCTGCGTGGCGATTTTTGCCGCGTTGGGCGCCCTGGCCGAGGCGCAGCGTTTTGCCTGGGCGCTGGCGCGGGTATGGGGGCCGGCCGCCCTGGCAATTCTGGCGTTAAGCGCATTCGTGGCGCGCACTCGGCGCAGTGAGCAACCCCTGCTGCCCCTTGCCTTATGGCGTCACGCGGGCTTTCGCAGCGCCAGTTGGGTGGCCCTGACCCTGGGCATGGGCCTCTATGGTTCCACCTACCTGATTCCGCTGTACCTGCAAACGGTCGAGGGTTACAGCGCCGGTCAGGCCGGGGTGTTGCTGTTGCCGGCAGGGGTGTTGCTGGGCCTGGCTTCCTTTGTTGGCGGCTGGCTGAGTGACCGTTTGTCGGCTGCCTTGCTGCTGGTCAGCGGTTTGCTGGTTTTCGCCCTGTCGGCCGCAGGGCTGGCCTGGGTCGGCCAGGGCGCGGGCTTTGTGCTCCTGTGTTTCTGGACCTGTGTCGGGCGGGTTGGCTTGGGCCTGATTCTGCCGGCCCTGAGCACCGGCTCGCTGGATATCCTCAGCCCGCAGGAGTTGGCTCAGGGCGCCGGGGCCATCACCTTTGTGCGACAACTGGGCGGGGCGTTCGGGGTCAACCTGCTGACCTTCTTTCTGGAGTGGCGCCATAGCGCCGAAGGCGGCCAAGTGCTGGCCGAGGTGCTAGCCTTCAAGCAAAGCTTCTGGCTGATGGCGGCAGCTTTTGTCCTGACGCTGGTGGCTGCCTGGGGCGTGAGGGCGACAAGGGTCTGACGGCTGAGCGGTACGACTATTTCCTTGTCAGTTTATTGACTCAGGGCCTATGCTTGACCTGTGCTGGCTAATTGCCAAGCGGCTCACAGTTTGCCTATTGAAAGCAGCCGTGATTATCGTCAAGCACCAGTCGGGTTCGACACGGAATGCATTCCCGAGGCACGACTTTGCTGCCCCTTCGGTTTTCTTCAGCGCAGGATGCGCACGCCCAGAGCGTATTGTGGAAAGCAGAGCGGGCGGATTTAGCGGGAGAGTTGTATATGGCAAAGGTTCGTCAGTTACTGATTGGCCTGGCATCGGGCTCGGCGCTCTACTCAGGTATGGCACCCGCCTTGGGGCTTGGCGAAATCACGTTGCATTCGGCCTTGAGTCAGCCGCTGGATGCTGAAATCGAACTGCTCAATGTTGGTGACCTGAACGACAGCGAAGTGAAGGTGCGCCTGGCCCCAACGGAGGTATTCAACCGCTCCGGGGTCGACCGGCTGTATTTCCTCAATGACTTGCGTTTCACCCCCCTGTTGCGTGGCGGTAGCAGCGTGATTCGGGTGGTGTCGGCGCGTCCGGTACGCGAGCCCTACCTGAATTTTATCGTCGAGGTGACGCAGCCCAGCGGTCAGCTGTATCGCGAATACACCGTGCTGCTCGATCCCCCCGGTTCCTCCGCCTATCGCACCCTGGCAGCCCCGGCGGCTCTGCCAGCGACGGCCCCCAGCGTGCGTTCCGCGAGCCAGGCCAGTGCTGTCAGCAGCGCCCCGGCCCCAGCCCCGGAACGGGTGAGCGCGCCGCGGCCGACGCCGGTTGCCGAGCAGGGCCAGCGCTATAGCGTGGTGAGCGGCGACAGCCTGTGGAAGATCGCCGCTCGCTTGCGGGCGGCGGGCAGTCAGGTTTCGCAGCAGGGTTTGATGAGCGATATCCATGCACTCAACCCGCAAGCCTTTATCAATGGCGATCTCAATCGTCTGCGCGCCGGGGCCGATTTGTTGTTGCCCGATAGCGCGGTTGCTCAGGCTCCGGTTGTAGCGCCTGCGGCCGCACCGGTGCTGGACGTTGCAGCCGAGCCTGCGCAAGAGGCCCCACCGGCGGCCGAGGTGGCTGTCGAGGCTCCTGCGTCGGCCGCCGAACCTGTGCCGCAGGCCGATGAGTTGTCTGTGGATCCGGCCGCTCAGCTGCTGGTGCAGGAGCAGGCCCAGGTGGATCAGGAACTGGCCAACCAGATTGCCGAAACCACACGCTTGCAACAGAGCCTGGCCGAGCTGGGTTTGCAGGTGCAGCAATTGCAGGCGGAGATGAGTCTGCGCGATCAGCAGATCGCCGGCTTGCAGGCCGAGCTGGCGGCGCGGCGTGCCGTCACCGACTCAACCGCAGCCAGCGCGGCTGCGGAAACAGCCCAGGCTGCGCCCGCCGCGGCCTCTGAGTCGGCGCTGGCCGAGCAACTCGGCACCTGGCTGAAGGCCAGCGTGGCATTGCTGGCGCTGCTGTTGGTCGGTCTGTTTGGCTTGTTCTGGCGTTTCAGAAACCGTCCTGAACCGGCCGAAGTGCCGCCGGCCGTGGCTGTGGCCGCGAAGGCCGTGGCAGCTCCCGTGCCTGCCGCGGCGCCAGCCAAGGCCGTTAAGGCGGCCGTGGCGCTCAGCGCGCTTGAGGTGGCGAACGGTGGCCCTACCTGGCCGGCGGCGGAAAACAAGGATGCCCTGCAAAGCGCCAATGTCTATATCGCCTACGGGCGCTTCAGTGAAGCGGCGGATCTTTTGCGCAAGGCTTTGCAGGCCCAGCCACAGCGCAGCGATATAGGTTTCCGGCTGTTGGAAGTATTGGCCCAGCTCGGCGACGCACCGGCCTTTGCCGAGCAAGAAGCCAGCCTGCGCGCGGCGGGCTTCAGCCCTGTGCGCATCGATGAGCTGAAGGCCCGTCACGCCGACCTGTTCAAGGCCGCGCCTGCCGATCTGATGGGCGATGCGGTGCTGCAACTGGACGAAACACCTGAAGTGCTGGCGGACGATCTGGTCGATGACAGCAAGCTCAATCTGGACGAACTGTCACTGGACGCCGATTGGGACCTGGTCAGCCCCTTCTCGCCGACCGCGCAGAACACGGTCGCAGGCGCAGCCGAAAAAGCCAGCCCTGCAGCCGCTAGCAAGGACACTAAGGAGAGCAAGGAGACGGATGTCTTCGATCTGGCTGGCAGCCGGGACGCGCGCAGTCCTTTTGCCGAAACCATGTTGGTGGAGGAAGCGCCGAACGACGACTGGCTGGATGACGAACTGGATGAGGCCTTTCTCGAGCAGCCCAAAGCGCCAGCCCGCGCCTCGGTCAGCAGTCTCGATGATCTGGCCGGCAGCCGCGACAACCTGGCCAAGCTGAATATGGCCCTGGCCTATATCGAGCAGGGCAGCCTGGACAGCGCCTGCAGCATCCTTAACGAGGTGATCAACAGCGGCGATGAGAAGCAAAAGCAGAGGGCCCGGCAACTGCTGGCCAAGATCGCTTAGTTTCCGTGCTGCTGTGTAGAACGCCCGCTTACCCAAGCGGGCGTTTTGCTATCTGGGCTTGGTGTGGCAAGCGCTATCATGGGCTTTTCGTTATTACCGGGGGGCCCATGTCCAGCCACAAAGCCGAAGTCGTTATCACCTATTGCTGCCAATGCCAGTGGTTGCTGCGCGCCGCCTGGCTGGCCCAGGAACTGTTGTCGACCTTCGCCGATGACCTGGCCAGGGTCAGTCTGGAGCCTGCTACCGGCGGGGTGTTTCGCATCACCTGTGATGGCGTGCAGATATGGGAGCGCAAGGCCGACGGCGGCTTCCCCGAGGCCAAGGTGCTCAAGCAGCGGGTGCGCGACCAGATAGACCCGGCCCGGGATCTAGGCCACAGCGACCGACCCACTGGCTAAGAAGCCGCTCATCAGTGCGTGAGCAGGTGCTTGATCAGCGGGCCATACGCGCCGAGAGAAAGATCGCGCTGACGATCAGCAAGCCCCCGGCGAGCATGCGCAGGGTTGGCACCTCACTGAACAGCAGCCAGGCAAAGGCGATGCCGTAGATGGGCTCCAGGGCGAAGATCACCGCGGTGGTCCGTGCCTTGAGTACCCGCAGGCTGGCCACGAACAGGCTGTGCGCCAGGCCCGTGCAGAAGATCCCCAGCATCGCCATCCATAGCCAGTCCTGGGCCTGTACGCTGGGTAGCACGGGCCAGGCCAATGGCATAAACACCAGCAGCACGCAGAGGTTCTGGTAGAGCGCGGCCTGCACCGGGTCGATGCCGCGGGTGCTGGCGCGGTTGAGCAGGGATAGCAGGGCGAACAGCAGGCCGGACAGTACCGCCCAGAGCAAACCGCTGGTGGCCTGGTTGGCCAGGTCGAAGTCCGGCGTGACCAGTACCAGCCCCAGGCATACCAGCGCCACCATGACGAACTCCACGGGGCGGGTGCGCTCACGGAACAGCAGGCCTTCGAGCAGTACGGTAAAGGCCGGAAAGCTGGCGAAACCGAGGGTGGCGATGGCCACGCCGGAGATATGCACGGCTTCAAAGAAGCTCCACCAGTGGCCGCCGAGCAACAGCCCGCCGAGCGCCAGCAGGCCCAGCTGGCGCAGGCCCGGGAGGATCATCGCTGCGTTGCTGACCAGCTTGGCGAACAGCAGCAGGGCCAGTACGGCGAACACCGAGCGGCCGGCGGCGATCATCTGCGGGCTGGTATCCGCCAGCTTGCCGAAAATTCCCGACAGGCCGAACAGCAGGGCGCCCAGGTGTATGGCCCAGAGGGCCTTGCGTTCGGTCATGCCAGGCGCGCGCCGTTGGGTACAGGCTTGTCGAAACTGGCCAGCACCACCTTGTTGTCGGCGTCATATACGCCGGTCACCAGCACCTCCGAGCGCACGCCGGCGATGCGTTTGGCGGCGAAGTTGCACACGCAGAGCACCTGGCGGCCCTGCAAGTCTGCGCAGTCGTAATGGGCGGTGAGTTGCGCGCTGGATTGCCGGATACCCAGCTCGCCCAGGTCGACCTGCAATACATAGGCGGGTTTTAGCGCTTTGCTGTTTGGTTGCGCTGACAGCACGGTGCCGACGCGCAATTCCACCCGTTGAAAATCCTGCCACTCGATCTGTTGCATCGGCGTTCTCCTAAAGGCCTAGCTGCAGTCTAGGGCGGCGCCGGGGGCATGTCTGTCGCAAGGCTTGCGCGGTTTGTCGCGTTACTCGCGTTGCTGGCGCAGAGCGCGGGCAGTGCAGCCGAACTGCCGCGATAGCGCGGCGGTAAAGGCGCTCTGCGAGTTGTAGCCGACCCGGGCGGCGATTTCCCCTATGGCCAGGGAGCTGCTCTGCAGCAGCTGCCGGGCCAGTTGCAGGCGTCGCCTGCGCAGGTAATCCATGGGCGTTTGCCCGGTCTCACTGAGAAAGCGCACATGGAAGCGCGCCGTGGAAAGCCCGGCCAGGCGCGCCAGATCGCCGACCTGCAGTGGATGGGCGGCGTGCTGGTCGATATGCGCATCGAGTGCGGCCAGGGGCAAACCGGGTTGCTTGGGGATGGCCGCTGCGGCGCTGCTCAGGCTGGCCAGGAGCAGGGCGGCGCCTTGCTGGGCGATTACCGGGTCATGCACTGGGCTTGCGGCCAGCCAGTTAACCAGCTGGCTCTGCGCCGGGTTGAGGCTGAGCGCC
>DASUOY010000102.1:0-10189 GCA_036276395.1 Pseudomonas sp. | reverse complement strand
GTTGCAGGCGAATGCCGCGGTACTTTTCGTTGGACAGAATCGCGGTACGGCTAAAGGCTTCACGCAGGCCCTGACGATCGGCCACCACCAGCTTGTCGCCACCACGCGGCAACACACGCTCGTAATCCGGGAATTTGCCGTCGACCAGTTTCGAGGTGAAGGTGAACTCGCCGGTGGTGGCGCGGATATGGTGCTGGCCGAGAACGATGCTGACGCTGCCATCCTGCTCGGTGAGCAGACGCGCCAGTTCCAGAATACCCTTGCGCGGCACTATGACCTGGTGCTTGCCGTCCTGCTCGATGGCTGCGTCCATGGAGCACATGGCCAGACGGTGACCGTCGGTAGCCACGGCGCGGAGGATCCCGGTCTGCACTTCCAGCAACATGCCGTTGAGGTAATAGCGCACGTCCTGCTGGGCCATGGCGAAACTGGTGCGCTCGATCAGACGACGCAGCTTGCTTTGCACCAGGCCGAAGGTCAGCGAGCCTGGGCCTTCTTCAACGGTGGGGAAATCATTGGCGGGCAGGGTGGACAGGCTGAAGCGGCTGCGGCCGGCCTTGACCAGCAGCTTCTGCTCGTCGATGCGGATATCGATCAATGCGTCAGACGGCAGGCTCTTGCAGATGTCCATCAACTTGCGCGCCGGCACAGTGATCTCGCCCGGCTCGGCCGGTTCTTCCAGAGTGACGCGGCCAACCAGTTCGACTTCCAGGTCGGTACCGGTTAGCGACAGTTGCTGGCCTTCAACTACCAGCAGCACGTTCGATAGCACTGGCAGGGTCTGGCGGCGTTCCACGACGCCAGCGACCAGTTGCAGAGGTTTCAACAAGGCTTCGCGTTGAATGGTGAAATGCATGGTCTAGTCCCTTGCCTAGTGGAGTTGCGTATCAGGTAGTCAGCGTACGCAGCAGATTCTTGTAGTCCTCGCGGATGTCCGCGTCGGATTCTCTAAGTTCAGCAATCTTACGGCATGCATGCAATACCGTGGTGTGATCGCGGCCGCCGAAGGCATCGCCAATTTCCGGCAGGCTGTGGTTGGTCAATTCTTTCGACAGCGCCATGGCCACTTGCCGCGGCCGCGCCACCGAACGGGAACGGCGCTTGGAGAGCAGATCGGAAATCTTGATCTTGTAGTACTCGGCCGTGGTGCGCTGGATATTGTCGATGCTGACCAATTTGTCCTGCAGCGCCAACAGGTCTTTCAACGATTCGCGGATCAACTCGATGGTGATATCGCGCCCCATAAAATGCGAGTGGGCGATTACCCGCTTCAGCGCACCTTCCAACTCACGCACGTTGGAACGAATACGCTGGGCAATAAAGAAGGCGGCATCGTGCGGCAGATCGACCTTGGCCTGATCGGCCTTCTTCATCAGGATCGCCACGCGGGTTTCCAATTCGGGCGGCTCGACAGCCACCGTCAGGCCCCAACCAAAACGCGACTTCAGGCGCTCTTCCAGGCCCTCGATCTCTTTCGGGTAGCGGTCGCTGGTGAGAATCACCTGCTGGCCGCCTTCGAGCAAGGCGTTGAAGGTGTGGAAGAACTCTTCCTGGGAACGCTCTTTCTTGGCAAAGAACTGAATATCGTCGATCAGCAGCGCATCCACCGAACGGTAGAAGCGTTTGAATTCGTTGATCGCATTCAGCTGTAGAGCCTTGACCATGTCGGCGACAAAGCGCTCGGAATGCAGGTAGACCACCTTGGCGTTGGGGTTTTTCGCCAGCAGGTGGTTGCCCACCGCATGCATCAGGTGGGTCTTACCCAGGCCCACGCCGCCATAGAGAAACAGCGGGTTGTAGCCGTGCTTGGGGTTGTCCGCCACCTGCCAGGCCGCGGCGCGGGCCAGCTGGTTGGACTTGCCCTCGACGAAATTATCGAAGGTAAAGGTGCGATTCAGGTAACTGGTGTGCTTGAGCGCGCCTTCCACCTGCACGGTGCGTTCGCTACGGGGCGCGGGGCTAGAACTCGTCGCGCCGCTCGAGGACGACATGCTGTCGAAACGCGAACGCGACGGCTCGCTCTGGAGAACATCGGCCACTGTGCCATTGGTCTCGGGTGCCAGCGCAGTACTCTGGCTGGACGCCATGCTTGCCGGGGTCGACACGGCAGCAGCACCACGAGGCGCCGAACTGCGTTTGCTACCTATTAATAAGGAAAGCGCCGGCACCAGACCATTGGTCCGTTCCGCCAGCAACTCGAGCAGGCGGCTCAGGTACTTGTCATTGACCCAATCGAGAACGAAACGGTTCGGCGCATAGACGCGAAGCTCGTCGCCTTCGGCTTCGACCTGCAGTGGACGGATCCAGGTGTTGAATTGCTGAGCAGGCAGCTCATCGCGCAAAAGCTCGACGCACTGCTGCCAAAGTTCCACAGACACGGATATCCCCTAAATCGAAAGGCGGCGAGGCAAAAAACAGCCGTCATTGTAGCCGCCAGGCCTTGAGTTATCCACACGAAAACTCCGTTGTGGCCAAGTAAAATCAAGGTGTTATTGGTTTTTCAGTGGCACAGACAGTTTTGCTTAAGCGCTGTGGATAACAGCCCCTGAGCAGCTTGGATAACCCAGGGTGAAACTCGGTGGAAAACCCCGCTGTGGGTAAAAAGCCATTCCATCCTCAGCTTGTGCGCCTGATCCACACAGTCGCCGCACGGCTTTTCGACAGACTTACCCTGCGCTCGAGGGCTTGAGCCCATTGGCCTGCAGGCACTTATACACAGAGGCGAGGCGAGCTAATAGCTACTAACACTACAAAGAATCTTTAAATATTCTCTTCTTTATATTTCTTTATGCAGGAAAAGCCTGGTTGGAAATTGACCTGACCCTCGGGTTTCTCTAGAATTGCCGGTCTCTTAAAACGGGGGCCATTCCGGCCCGTAGTCGACCACCCAGGTACCGCACCATGAAACGTACTTTCCAACCCAGCACTATCAAACGCGCTCGCACCCACGGTTTCCGTGCTCGTATGGCCACCAAGAACGGCCGTGCTGTCCTGTCGCGTCGCCGCGCCAAGGGCCGTAAGCGTCTCGCCGTCTAAATTTCGGTCTTGTGGTGAGTCGAGACTTCAGTCGGGAAAAGCGCCTGCTAACCCCCCGGCAATTCAAGGCAGTCTTCGACTCCCCTAGCGGCAAAGCTCCGGGCAAAAATGTCCTGCTGCTGGCGCGCAACAATGATCTTGATCACCCCCGTCTGGGTCTGGTGATCGGCAAGAAGAGCGTCAAGCTCGCTGTTGAGCGCAATCGCCTGAAACGCCAAATCCGCGAATCATTCCGCCTGAATCAAGACAACTTGATCGGGTGGGATATCGTGGTGGTTGCGCGCAAGGGCCTTGGCGATCTGGAGAATGTCGAACTGGCCCGCCAGTTTGGCAAACTCTGGAAACGCCTCGAACGCAGCAAGCCAAGCCCGGAAACCGTCGCAACACCCGGGGTGAACGACAGTCCCCATGCGTAAACTGGCTTTGCTTCCCATCCAGTTCTACCGCTACGCCATCAGCCCCTTGATGGCCAGCCACTGTCGTTTCTACCCAAGCTGTTCTTGCTACGCGCTTGAAGCCATTGAACATCATGGCGTCATGCGCGGTGGCTGGCTGACCCTGCGTCGGCTTGGCCGCTGTCACCCGTGGAATCCCGGTGGCTACGACCCGGTTCCCTGCGCGAAAACCTCCCGTTCCTCTTCGATGGCCGAATAATCATGGATATTCAACGCTCGATCCTGATCGTCGCCCTGGCAATCGTGTCCTATATGATGGTTCTCCAGTGGAACCAGGACTACGGTCAAGCTGCCCTGCCGACAGAAATTGCTGCGCCGAGCAGCACTGTACCCGGCTTGCCGGATACCACTGCCGCGACCTCAACCCCTGCCGGCGGTGACGATATTCCGAGCGCCACCGCTGCCGTTGAGCCCAGTGCCGTCAGTGCCGCACCTGCTGCTGCCAGCGATGAACTGATTCGGGTGAAGACCGATGTGCTGGAACTGGCCATCGACCCGCGCGGTGGTGATGTGGTGCAACTGCGTCTGCCACAGTACCCGCGTCGCCAGGATCACCCGGATGTGCCTTTCCAGCTGTTCGACAACGGTGGCGAGCGTACCTACCTGGCCCAAAGCGGCTTGATCGGCAGCAATGCGCCGGACAAATCCAGCGGTCGCGCCCTGTGGAGCAGCGCGCAGAAGAGCTATGAACTGGCCGACGGTCAGGAGCAACTGCAGGTTGACCTCACCCTCAGCGAAGACGGCGTCAACTACATCAAGCGCTTTACCTTCAAGCGTGGCTTGAACGCCGAGTGCTCGAGCAAGCAGCAACAGCAGAAAAAACCGGGTTGCGTTGATCCTTCGTCCTATCAGGTGACTGTCAGCTACCTGATCGACAACCAGAGCGGTCAAGCCTGGAGCGGCAATATGTTCGCCCAGCTCAAGCGTGATGGCAGTGACGATCCGTCCTCCACCACCGCCACTGGCACCGCGACCTACCTCGGTGGTGCGCTGTGGACAGCCGAGGAGCCGTACAAAAAAGTGTCGATGAGTGATATCGACAAACAAGCCTTCAAAGAAAGCGTTCAAGGAGGCTGGGTTGCCTGGCTACAGCATTACTTCGTCACTGCCTGGATTCCAAGCAAAGACAGCACCAACCAAGTACAGACCCGCAAAGATAGCCAAGGCAACTACATTGTCGGCTTTACCGGCCCGGCCATTCAGGTTGCTGCCGGCGCTCAGGGCGAAACCAGTGCAGTTCTGTATGCCGGCCCGAAACTACAAGGCCATCTGAAAACCCTGTCGCCGGGTCTGGAACTGACTGTCGACTACGGCATGCTGTGGTTCCTGGCTCAGCCAATCTTCTGGCTGCTGGAAGTTATCCACAACCTGCTCGGCAACTGGGGCTGGTCGATCATTGTCCTGACCCTGATCATCAAACTGATCTTCTTCCCGCTGTCGGCCGCCAGCTACAAATCCATGGCGCGCATGCGTGCCGTTGCACCGAAACTCGCTCAGCTGAAAGAG
The DNA here is from genome assembly GCA_036276395.1 of Pseudomonas sp. Lineage (GTDB taxonomy): Bacteria > Pseudomonadota > Gammaproteobacteria > Pseudomonadales > Pseudomonadaceae > Aquipseudomonas. The sequence continues at coordinate 5,192 of DASUOY010000102.1, read as the reverse complement.
CAGTTTGGTGACGATCGGCAGAAGATGTCCCAGGCGATGATGGAGCTGTACAAGAAAGAGAAGATCAACCCGCTGGGCGGCTGCCTGCCGATCCTGGTGCAGATGCCGGTATTCCTCGCGCTCTACTGGGTGCTGCTGGAATCCGTGGAAATGCGTCAGGCCCCGTGGCTGCTGTGGATAACCGACCTGGCGATCAAGGACCCGTTCTTTATCCTGCCGATCATCATGGGCGCCACCATGTTTATCCAGCAGCAGCTCAACCCGACGCCGCCGGACCCGATGCAAGCCAAGGTGCTGAAGATGATGCCGATCATCTTCACCTTCTTCTTCCTCTGGTTCCCGGCCGGCCTGGTGCTGTACTGGGTGGTCAACAACGTCTTGTCCATCGCTCAGCAGTGGTACATTACGCGCAAGATCGAAGCAGCCGCCAAGGCCGCAACCGCCTAGGTCTGATTGCTTCTAAGCTGTAACAAACGCCCCTTTTCAGGGGCGTTTTGCTATGCCGTATTCAGGAGAGCCCGATGCAAAATGTTCGCGAAACCATAGCCGCCGTCGCCACTGCCCAAGGCCGTGGTGGTGTTGGCATAGTGCGGGTCTCCGGACCTCTGGCGAACACATTGGCCCAGGCCATTTGCCAGCGCGAACTGCAGCCGCGCTATGCGCATTACGGCCCATTTTTCGCCGAAGCCGAACAGGTGCTGGATGAAGGCCTGGCGCTGTATTTCCCCGGGCCCAACTCCTTTACCGGCGAAGATGTGCTGGAACTGCAAGGCCATGGCGGCCCAGTGGTGCTCGATCTGCTGCTGCGCCGCTGTGTCCAACTCGGCGCACGCCTGGCGCGCCCTGGTGAGTTCAGCGAGCGCGCCTTTCTCAATGACAAACTCGACCTGGCCCAGGCCGAGGCGATTGCCGACCTGATCGAAGCCAGTTCCGAACAGGCCGCGCGCAATGCCTTGCGCTCGCTGCAGGGCGAGTTCTCGCGCCGCGTGCATGGCCTGACCGAGCGCCTGATCAGCCTGCGCATCTATGTCGAAGCGGCCATCGACTTCCCCGAAGAGGAAATCGACTTTCTCGCCGATGGCCATGTACTCAGTCTGCTCGATGGTGTGCGTGCCGATCTGGCTGGTGTGCTGCGTGAGGCCGGCCAAGGTGCCCTGCTGCGCGATGGCATGACCGTGGTGATCGCCGGCCGGCCCAATGCCGGCAAGTCCAGCCTGCTCAATGCCCTGGCCGGTCGCGAGGCGGCCATAGTCACCGAGATCGCCGGCACCACCCGCGACGTGCTGCGCGAACATATCCACATCGACGGCATGCCGTTGCATGTCGTCGACACCGCCGGCCTGCGTGATACCGAAGATCAGGTGGAAAAGATTGGCGTGGAGCGCGCGCTTAAAGCCATTGGCGAAGCCGACCGCATCCTGCTGGTGGTGGATGCCACGGCCCCCGAAGCCGACGACCCCTTTGCCCTGTGGCCGGAGTTTCTCGACCAGCGCCCTGATCCGGCCAAGGTCACCCTGATTCGCAACAAGGCCGATCTGTCGGGCGAGTCGGTGGTGCTGGAAGTCTGCAATGACGGCCACGTCACCATCAGCCTCTCCGCCAAATCCACCGAGGGCCTGGACCTGCTGCGCGAACACCTCAAGGCCTGTATGGGTTATGAACAGACCTCAGAGAGCAGCTTTAGCGCCCGCCGGCGCCATCTGGAAGCATTGCGTCAGGCCTCCACACATCTGGAACACGGCCATGCTCAGCTGACCCTGGCTGGCGCAGGGGAGTTGCTGGCTGAAGACCTGCGTATGGCTCAGCAGGCCCTGGGTGAAATCACCGGAGCATTCAGCTCCGATGACCTGCTGGGGCGGATCTTCTCCAGCTTCTGTATCGGTAAGTAGGATGGGTTAGCGACGCAGAACACTGAATCTGCGAACAACACAAATCCCTCCTCGTCGCGTAACCCATCATGACCTGCTGCATTTTTGATGGGTTACGGCGCTCCCTCATCTGCCGTTATCTTCACAACTACCTCCCTGCGCCTAACCCATCCTACGTCCTGAAATCCCAACTTATGTCATTCAGACAGGCCTTCGCCTGGGCGCAATAAGCATGTCCAGACACTTATTTATCCACCTAAGCCCTGTGGAAAACCCGGCCTAAGCCCTGCCCATAACCCGGTGATAAAACGGAGGATAACCGCCCCTGTGGATAACAGTCCTATTCATCCACAGCTTGCGTACGGCAACTGAACAGGCAGACGGCAGGATCAACACAGAGTTTTAAAACCCTGTACATACCGAAATCATTGGCCTGCAGCGATCTATCCACAGAAAAGCCGTTGCTAAGTAATAAACATATAAACAAGGCTTTATAAAAATTCTCTCTTTTATTCTTTATTAACCGACACAGCCGAACAGCCCCCAAGCGAGCTGGCTATTTTTTGTGCAAGAGGCTTCTTTCACACCGGCTAAATCCCTATACTTGCCGCCTTTCCAGCTTTTCAATCCAAAAGCCCCCCAATACTCAACAGGCACGAGGTGCGTGGTGGATTTCCCTTCCCGTTTTCAGGTGATCGTCATCGGCGGCGGTCATGCCGGTACCGAAGCCGCACTGGCGGCAGCGCGCATGGGGGTAAAAACCCTGCTGCTGACCCATAACGTGGAAACTCTCGGGCAGATGAGCTGCAACCCGGCTATTGGCGGGATCGGCAAAAGCCATCTGGTCAAGGAAATCGACGCCCTCGGCGGTGCCATGGCTGAAGCCACCGACAAAGGTGGTATCCAGTTCCGTGTGCTGAACAGCCGCAAGGGCCCAGCCGTACGCGCCACCCGCGCCCAGGCCGATCGCGTGCTGTACAAAGCCGCTATTCGCGAAACCCTGGAAAACCAGGCCAACCTGTGGATATTTCAGCAGGCAGCCGACGACCTGATCGTTGAAAACGACGAAGTCAAAGGTGTTGTCACCCAGATGGGCCTGCGTTTCCTCGCGGATTCCGTGGTGTTGACCACCGGCACCTTCCTCGGCGGACTTATCCACATAGGTCTACAGAACTACTCTGGCGGTCGTGCCGGTGATCCACCCTCGATCGCCCTGGCGCAACGCCTCCGTGAATTGCCGCTGCGCGTCGGTCGTCTGAAAACCGGTACGCCACCGCGCATCGATGGCCGCTCCGTGGACTTCTCGGTGATGACCGAGCAGCCCGGCGACACACCGACACCGCTGATGTCCTTCCTCGGTCGCGCCGAGCAGCAACCACGCCAGGTCAGCTGCTGGATCACCCACACCAACGCCCGTACCCACGAAATCATCGCGGCCAACCTCGATCGCTCGCCCATGTACTCCGGAGTGATCGAAGGGGTTGGCCCGCGTTATTGCCCGTCGATCGAAGACAAGATCCACCGCTTCGCCGACAAGGACAGCCACCAGGTATTTATCGAGCCAGAAGGCCTGAATACCCATGAGCTGTACCCCAACGGCATCTCCACCTCGCTGCCCTTCGATGTGCAGTTGCAGATAGTGCGCAGCATCCGCGGCATGGAGAACGCCCATATCGTGCGTCCTGGTTATGCCATCGAGTACGACTACTTCGATCCGCGCGACCTGAAATACAGCCTGGAAACCAAGGTTATCGGCGGGCTGTTCTTCGCCGGGCAGATCAACGGCACCACCGGTTACGAAGAAGCCGGTGCGCAAGGTTTGCTGGCTGGCTGCAACGCCGCGCTGCGCGCTCAGGGCAAGGACAGCTGGTGTCCACGCCGCGATGAGGCCTATATCGGCGTGCTGGTCGACGACCTGATCACCCTGGGCACCCAGGAGCCCTACCGCATGTTCACTTCGCGGGCCGAATACCGCCTGATCCTGCGCGAAGACAACGCCGACCTGCGTCTGACCGCGAAGGGTCGCGAGCTGGGCCTGGTGGATGACGTACGCTGGGCGGCGTTCGAAGCCAAGCGCGAAGGCATCATTCAGGAAGAACAGCGCCTGAAAAGCACCTGGGTACGTCCGGGCACGCCCCAGGGCGATGCGATTGCCGAGCGTTTCGGCACGCCGCTGACCCACGAATACAACCTGCTCAACCTGCTGTCGCGTCCGGAAATCGATTACGCCGGCCTGGTCGCCATCACCGGCGGCGGTGCGCAAGACCCGCAAGTGGCCGAGCAGGTGGAGATCAAGACCAAGTACGCCGGCTATATCGACCGCCAGCAGGACGAAATCGCCCGCTTGCGCGCCAGTGAAGACACCAAGCTACCGGCCGATATCGATTACGCGGGGATTTCCGGCTTGTCCAAGGAAATCCAGCACAAGCTCGGCAACAGCCGCCCGGAAACCCTGGGCCAGGCCTCGCGGATTCCCGGCGTCACCCCGGCGGCGATTTCCCTGCTGCTGATCCACCTGAAAAAGCGCACTGCCGGTCAGCAGTTGGAGCACAGCGCCTGATGTCTCTGGTTACCGCCCGTCACGCCGAAGAACTGAGCCAAGGCGCCCGCGAGCTAGGCGTCGAACTCAGCGCCGAGCAGCATGAGCAGTTGCTGGCCTACCTGGCCCTGCTGATCAAGTGGAACAAGGCCTACAACCTCACCGCGGTACGCAATCCGGACGAAATGGTCTCGCGCCATCTGCTCGACAGCCTGTCCGTGGTGCCCTTTGTCAATGAGCTTGGGGATAACTGGCTGGACGTCGGCAGCGGCGGCGGCATGCCGGGCATTCCCCTGGCCATCCTGTTTCCCGAGCGGCAGTTCACCCTGCTGGATTCCAACGGCAAGAAGACCCGCTTCCTGACTCAGGTGAAGCTGGAGTTGAAACTGACCAACCTGCAAGTTATCCACAGCCGGGTCGAAGAGTTTCAGCCGGAAGTGCCCTTTGCAGGTATCTGCTCGCGGGCCTTTAGTTCGTTGGAGGATTTCAGCAACTGGACCCGGCACCTAGGAAACGGTGATACCCAGTGGCTGGCGATGAAAGGCGTGCACCCGGACGACGAGCTGCAGGCCCTGCCAGCGGACTTTCGTCTCACCGCCACCCATGTACTCAAGGTTCCCGGTTGCCAAGGTCAGCGCCATCTGCTGATACTGCGTCGCTTGGTTTAGGGGGAACGCAGCATGGCTAAGGTATTCGCAATCGCTAACCAGAAAGGCGGCGTGGGCAAGACCACCACCTGCATCAATCTGGCTGCCTCGCTGGTGGCGACCAAGCGCCGCGTGCTG
>DASUOY010000101.1:0-3646 GCA_036276395.1 Pseudomonas sp. | reverse complement strand
GGCCTGCGAGGTGGTGCTGAATTACGCCTGAACGACAAGGGCTGGTGCGCCGTGCGCACCGCAATGGCTAGCGTGGAGAGCGCCATGAAATATTTCAAACTGCCCGACCTGGGCGAAGGCCTGCAGGAAGCCGAAATCGTCGAGTGGCACGTCAAGGCTGGCGATGTGGTCAAGGCCGATCAGCTGCTGGTGTCGGTGGAAACCGCCAAGGCCATAGTGGATATTCCCGCGCCCTACGACGGGGTGGTGGTGAAAACCTTTGGCGCCGCGGGCGACCTTCTGCATGTCGGCGAGCCGCTGTTGGCCTACGAGGGCGAGGCCGATGCCGGCACCGTGGTCGGGCGCCTGGAGGGCGGTGGTGGGGCCCAGGCCGACAGCTTCTTCGTTGGCGCGGCGCCGTCCACCCGCGAACACCTGGCGCCGCGGGCGACCCCGGCGGTGCGCCAGCTGGCGCGGCAGCTGGGGGTCGACCTGAGTAGCCTTACGGGCAGCGGCACGGATGGCCTGATTACCCGCGAGGATGTCGAGGCCAGCACCCAGAGCGCGCGCGATCGGTTCGGCGGCGAGAAGCTGCGCGGGGTGCGCCGCAGCATGGCGATCAATATGGCCCGCGCCCATGCCGAGGTGGCGGCTGTGGTGATAGTCGGCGATGCCGACCTGCACCGCTGGCCCCAGGCCCGCGACCCGCTGGTGCGCATCGCCCAGGCGATCGCCGTGGCCTGCCGCGCCGAGCCGCTGCTCAATAGCTGGTTCGATGGCAAGAACCTGTCGCTCAAGCAGCACGAGCAGCTCGACCTGGGCATCGCCGTGGATAGCCCGGACGGCCTGTTCGTGCCGGTGCTGCGCAATGTCGGCGCGCGCAGTGCGGAGGATCTGAAAGCCGGCGTGGCGCGCCTGCGTGCCGACGTCAAGGCGCGCTCCATTCCGCCCCAGGAAATGATGGGGGCGACTCTCACCCTGTCCAACTTCGGCACATTGTTCGGTCGCTACGCCAACCCCATAGTGATGCCGCCGCAGGTGGCGATCATCGGTGCCGGTGGCATCCGCGACGAGCCGGTGGCGGTCAAGGGCAAGGTCGCGGTGCACCCGATACTGCCGCTGTCGCTGACCTTCGACCACCGCGCGGTCACCGGTGGCGAGGCCGCGCGCTTTCTCCAGGCCCTGGTGCAGGCGCTGGAGCAGCCGGAGGGCTAGCCTACTCGGCCGCTTGTTCGCCCAGCTCGCTTAAGGCATCGGGCTGGTTCTTGAAGGCCTTGGCGAAGATCTCGCGGTTCTTCGCCATATAGATGCCCAGCTCCTCGCCTTGCTGCTCGTTCAACGAGGGCACGGCTTTTTGCAGCACATCGGTCAACAGCTCGGCCAGTTCGAGCATCTTGTCATGACGGTCGGCTTCGGCTTTATCCATAAACAAGCGCTCCAAATCTCGGCTGCTGCGGTACACCACTTCGACGGCCATTCATCACCTCTACGCCTTCACGCTGACGGTTAAATAAAAACTGTTTATCTATACAGTGGTGGCGAGCATAAAGAACTCGCGCGGCTTTGCCCAGCGCTAATTGCTTGGCTGTGTAGGGTGCGCCGCGCGCACCAGCAAGGAAAGGCTGGCGGTGCGCACGGCGCACCCTGCGAGATAGCCGTAGCTATGCTCGGCAGTCGTTAATCGCTTAGCGGTGCAAATAGCGCCTGCAGGTCTTCTTCGCCCAGCTGCCATTGCACCTGGCTGCCCCCTTCCAGCACGCCGCGGGCCAGGTTGGCCTTGGCCTGTTGCAGCTGCTGGATCTTCTCCTCGACGCTGCCACGGGCGATCAGCTTGTAGACGAACACCGGCTTGTCCTGGCCGATGCGGTAGGCGCGGTCGCTGGCCTGGGCCTCGGCGGCCGGGTTCCACCAGGGATCGAAGTGGATCACCGTATCGGCGGCGGTCAGGTTCAGGCCGGCGCCGCCGGCCTTGAGGCTGATCAGGAAGATCGGCAGCGTACCGGCCTGGAACTGCTGCACCGGGGTGCGGCGATCCTGGGTGCTGCCGGTAAGTTTGGCGTAGGGGATATTGCGCGTTTTCAGCTCGGCTTCGATCAGCGCCAGCATCGAGGTGAACTGGGAGAACAGCAGTACTCGGCGACCCTCGGCGAACAGTTCCTCGAGCATCTCCAGCAGGCCGCTGAGCTTGCCGGAATCCAAACTGGTCAGGCTCGTGTCGCTGTCCTCGCCGAGCAGGCGTAGGTCGCAGCAGGCCTGGCGCAGGCGCAGCAGCGCTTCGAGAATCACGATCTGGCTACGCGCCAGGCCCTGGCGGGCGATTTCATCGCGGACCTTCTTGTCCATGGCCAGGCGCAGGGTCTCGTAGCGGTCGCGCTGCGCCGCGCTGAGTTCGACCCAGTGGGTGATCTCGGTCTTGGGCGGCAGCTCGCTGGCCACCTGCTCCTTGGTGCGGCGCAGAACAAAGGGTTTGATCCGCCCATTGAGGTGCGCCAGGCGCTGGGCGTTGCCCTGTTTCTCGATGGGCGTGCGGTAGTCGCGGGCGAAGCCTTTGCTGTCGCCGAGCCAGCCGGGCATCAGAAAGTGGAACAGCGACCACAGCTCGCCCAGGTGGTTTTCCAGCGGCGTGCCGGTCAGGCACAGGCGCTGCCCGGCCTGTATTTGCCCGGCGGCCAGGGCCGCCTTGCTGCGCGGGTTCTTGATGTTCTGCGCCTCGTCGAGAATCAGCAGGCGGTAGCGGTGCGCCGTCAGGGCCTTGAGGTCGCGGGGCAGCAGGGCGTAGGTGGTGAGGATGATCTGGTGCTCGCCAATCTGCTTGAACAGTGCGCGGCGTTTCGGCCCGTGCAGCGCCAGCACCTTGAGCTGCGGGGTGAAGCGCGCGGCTTCGTCCTGCCAGTTGGGGATCAGGCTGGTGGGCATGACGATCAGCGCCGGCTGGGTCAGTCGCCCGGCGTTGTGCTCGCAGAGGATATGCGCCAGGGTCTGCAGGGTCTTGCCCAGGCCCATGTCGTCGGCCAGCAGGCCGCCGACCTCCAGTTCGGCCAGGGCCTGCATCCAGGCCAGGCCTTGCAGCTGGTAGTGGCGCAGTTCCGCCTGCAACCCCTGGGGCGCCTGCAAGGGCGCGTCGTTGAGCTGTTGCAGGCGCTGGGCGAAGTCGCGCACCTGGCTGCCGCCTTGCCATTGCAGCGCCGGGCCTTGTTCCAGCTGGTTCAGCCGTGCGGCATCCAGGCGCGACAGGCGCAGGCGCTGGCTGGATTCCCCCGGCTCGCGGAAGAACAGCTCGCCCAGGGTCGCCAGCAGCGGCTTGAGGCGGGCGAAGGGCAGGGCAGCGCGCTTGTGGCTGCCGGGCAGGCTGACCAGCAGCACTTCCTCGTCGTCGCGCTTGCTTAGCGCCTCGCCGTTGAGCAGCCAGGGCGTGCGGCGAATCGCCTGCAAGAGAATGGGCAGCAGGCTCAGGCGCTGGCCTTCCACCTCGATGCCCAGCTCCAGGTCGAACCAGTTCTGCTCGGGGTCTTCCTCCACCGTGGCGTACCAGTCATCGACCTGCGCTAGGTTGAACTGGAACTCCGGCTGCATGCGGATCTGCCAGCCTTCCTCGCGCAGGCGCGGCAACTGCTCGCGAACGAACAGCAGCCAGGCCGCTTCGCTGGGTTGCTCGTAGGCCTCGCCC
>DASUOY010000100.1:0-2334 GCA_036276395.1 Pseudomonas sp. | reverse complement strand
ACCGACCTGCTCAACATGCTGGTCAAAGGCGACTTTATCCCGGTGATTGCGCCTATTGGCGTGGGGGCAGACGGCGAGTCCTACAACATCAACGCCGACTTGGTGGCCGGCAAGGTGGCCGAAGCCCTGAAAGCCGAGAAGCTGATGCTGCTGACCAATATCGCCGGCCTGATGGACAAACAAGGCCAGGTACTCACCGGCCTGACCACCGAACAGGTCGATGGCCTGATCGCCGACGGCACCATCTACGGCGGCATGCTGCCGAAGATCCGCTGCGCCCTGGAAGCAGTGCAGGGCGGCGTCACCAGCGCGCATATCATCGACGGCCGGGTACCCAATGCCGTGCTGCTGGAGATCTTCACTGACAGCGGCGTCGGCACCCTGATCTGCAACCGCAAGCGCCACTAATCCCCTCGACCGGCAGCCTATCAGGGCAATCTGCGCTGATAGGCCAAGCCACTCCATCCCTTGCCGCCAACCACCCAAACGGCGAAGCTAGCAGACTAGTTTTGTCCATTCAGGGTGCCCGCATGACCGCCATACCCGATCGCGCCGCCTTTACCTTCTTCCATCCGTTACGGGTGCGCTGGGCCGAAGTCGACCCGCAGGGCATCGTCTTCAACGGCCACTACCTGACCTACGCCGATGTCGCCATCACCGAATATTTTCGCGCCCTGGGCATTGCCTATCCGGCCGACCTGAGTCGCGACGGCGGCGACTTCTACGCGGTCAAGACCCTGCTCGAATACCTGGCCCCGGCCCGCTTCGACGATGAACTCAGCATCGGCATCCGCGCCGCCCGCCTGGGCCGCTCCAGCCTGACCTTCAATATGGGTATATGGCGCGCCGAGCAGGCGCTGACCAGCGGCGAGGTGGTCTATGTACATGCCGACAACCAGCGCAGCAGCAGCCCGCTGCCGACCTGGCTAGCGGAGAAGGTACGGAGTTACGAGCGCTGCACGCCGCAGACCTGACTCAAGGCTTGCGACTGAGCAGCTCGCTAAGCCGGTCGCGGTCCTGATCGAAGCTGGCGTTGGCCTGCTCGCGCGCCGCCTGGTAGCGCGCGATATCGCCCAGCAAGCGTTCCTGCTCGGCTTTCTGGCTGTCGATCTTCGCCAGCAAATGCGCGGGCACTTCACGCCCGGCCCGCTCGTGATCGGCCGCCTGGCTCTGCAGATTGGCCTGCTGGATACGCACGCCCTGCAAGTTGCCCCGGGCCACGGCCACCAGCCCGTCGAGCTCCGTCAGCTTGCGCTGGCGAGCGCGCTCGACATCCTCGGGCGTGCTGTACAGCCGCAACAACTGCGCATCGGAGCTGGCCTTGGCCTTCTCCTCCGCCAGACGCTGCATCTCCTCGGCGCTGGGCGCCGGTGGCACCACGCGCACCACGCGGCCCTGGTCATTGAGCACTTCATAACCACGGGCGATATGCTCAGGCGGCACACCCTGGCGGCTGAGCACGGTGGTGCCCTTGTCATCGGTATAGCGATACAACTCGGCGGCACCGGCCAGTACCGGCAGCAACAGGCCCAGCAGCAGCGAACAGCGGATCAGCACGGCGTTGCCCATCGATGCGATACCTTATTGCGAGAAGTTAGATGCCATATTCGGCGCGATACGCCTCTACTGCCGGCAAATACTGCTTGAGTTCGGCATCCTCTGCCAGATATTCCAGCACCTGCTGCAGCGACACAATACTCACCACCGGCATGCCGTAGTCACGCTCGACTTCCTGAATCGCCGACAGCTCGCCTTTGCCTCGCTCCTGGCGGTTCAGCGCGATCAGCACGCCGGCCGCCTGGGCGCCCTGAGCCTGGATGATCTGCATCACTTCACGAATCGCGGTACCGGCGGTGATCACATCGTCGATGATCAGCACGCGGCCAGCCAGGGGCGCGCCCACCAGGGTGCCACCTTCGCCATGATCCTTGGCTTCCTTGCGGTTGAAGCACCAGGGCACATCACGCTGATGATGTTCGGCCAGAGCCACCGCAGTGGTCGCCGCCAGCGGAATACCCTTGTAGGCCGGGCCAAACAACACGTCGAAGTCGATGCCACTGTCGACTACCGCAGCGGCATAGAAACGCCCCAGCTGCGCCAACGCCAAGCCGCTGTCGAACAGCCCGGCATTGAAAAAATAGGGACTGATCCGCCCGGATTTGAGGGTGAACTGACCGAAGCGCAGGACGCCGCGCTCGATGGCAAAACGAATGAAATCGCGCTGGTACGCTTGCATGGAAAGCCCCGGACAACAAGGAATTTAGCTAATAAAGATGAGCTCGGGTATCATACACGCACGTGATTTTGGGGGCCATTTATGCGGATCATCAGTGT
>DASUOY010000099.1:0-5326 GCA_036276395.1 Pseudomonas sp. | reverse complement strand
TATCGCCGACAGCCTGCTGGGTTTGCTCAATGAACTGGAGTTGCCAACCCATCACCAACCCCAGGGCGAGGCGCTGTGCCGGCGCGTGCAGGGCGGCCTGAACTGGTACGAGCTGGTGGCCGTGCTGGATGACCTGGCCGTGCTGGTACTGGCGGTCACCGACAGCGGTCAGCGTGAGTTCGCCAGCTACCTGAAACAGCTCAATGAACGCCTGGCCTCTTTCCTCAACACCCTCGGCGAAGCCCACGAGGGCTACAGCGAATCGGTGGAAAGCGCGCGCAGCTTCAACCTGGAGCTGCGCGAACAGGTCAGCAGCCTGCAGGCCAGCGTGCAGGAAGCGGCGGACTTACCCAGCCTCAAGCAATCGCTGGAGCTGCGCCTGGACGGCCTGCTGCACACCGTGACCGCGCACCAGCGCCAACGCGATGGCCGCGAGGAGGAAGTGGCGCAGCGCCTGCGCACGCTGACCGAGAAAGTCGCGGAAATGGAAAAGGAAGCCCAGAGCTTCCGCGACCACCTGGAAGAACAGCGGCAAAAGGCCCTGATCGACCCGCTCACCAGCCTGCCCAACCGGGCCGGCTGGAGCGAGCGTCTGGAGCTGGAGATCGCGCGCTGGAAGCGCTACGGCGGCGACTTGCTACTGGCCGTGCTGGATATCGACCACTTCAAGCGGATCAACGACGAGTACGGCCACCTGGCCGGCGACAAGGTGTTGAAGATCATTGCCGGCGAGCTGGGCAAGCGCCTGCGCAAGACCGACTTTATCGCCCGCTTCGGCGGTGAAGAGTTTGTCCTGCTGATTCCCTCCACCCCCATGGAAGGCGGGCAGCAGCTGCTGCACACCCTGCTGCAAGGGGTCGAGCAGTGCCCGTTCCACTTCCGTGGCCAGCGGGTCACCATCACCCTGTCCGCCGGGCTGGCCGCGTTCAGCGCCGAGGACGATGCCGGCGACAAGGTCTTCGAGCGCGCCGACCAGGCCCTGTACCGCGCCAAGAATGGCGGGCGCAACCGTATCGAGCAGGGCTAGGCGCGGGACCGCAACCAGGCACCCGCACCCACTCAGGCAACATGCGGCAGATAGGGCTTCCAACTCTCGGGAATATTTTCCAGTTGCGGGTAGTCGAGCGTGCCCTTGAGCAGGAAGGGCGTATGCCGCAGCGCCTGCGGCACCTCGCGCAGCTCCGGTAGCCAGAGGCTGACATAGGCCGCCTCCGGGTCATATTCGCGGGCCTGGCGCAGCACATTGAACACCCGCTGGTGCCGTGGATCGCTGCCGATGCCTGCCAGATAAGCCCAGTTACCCCAGTTGCTGGCCGGGTCGTAGTCGATCAGGTGCGCCTCGAACCAGGCCGCGCCGTGTCGCCAATCCTGTTGCAGATCGTGGATCAGGTAGCTGGCCACCACCTGGCGGCCGCGGTTGGACATATAACCGGTCGCCGCCAGCTCGCGCATATTGGCATCCACCAGGGGCATGCCGGTGCGCCCGCGGCACCAGTCATGGAAGCGCTGGTCTAGCTCGCGCGGGGCGTGCAGGGTGGCTTGCAGGGCCTGGGCCTTGAACAGGGCGCTGCCGTGGCGTTGCAATGTCCAGCGGAAGAAGTCGCGCCAGAGCAGCTCCACCCACAGCCAGTAGGTCGAGTCATTGCGCTTGAACTGCGCCTCATGGCGGCGCAACTCGGCCACCACACGGCGCGCGGAGAGGCAGCCAATGGCCAGCCAGGGCGAGAATTTCGAGGAATACTCGGTGCCGATCAGGCCATTGCGGGTGTCCTTGTACTGGCGCACACCCTGGCCCTTCCACAGGTAATCGCGCAGCCGGGCCAGGGCCGCGGGCTCGCCGCCGGCAAAGGGGAAGGCGCTAGCCGGCACGCTGAGCGGCTCGCCCAAGCCCAGCTGGGACAGACTCGGGATACCCTGCTGCAAGGCTTGCGCACCGTCCGGCAAAGGCGGCAACCGCTCCGGCGCATGACGCGGCTGGAACACCTGCAGGCGCTCCTCGATCTGGCTGCGGAACTGGCTGAAGGCATGCGGCAACTGCTCCAGGGCGAAGGGCAGCTCCTCGATACGCAACAGGTTATTGCCGGGGGCTTGCAGCAGCGGCACCTCGCCCAGGCGGCGGGCCACCCGGGCGAGCTGGGCGCGCTCATCCGGGGCGATCTCCTCCAGGGTCAGCACCTGCTGCAAGTTGAACTGGGCGACCAGTTGCGGAATCAGCTGCTCGGCAGTGCCCTGCAGCACCAGCAGATGGGAGCCGCGCTGGCGCAACTCGCCATCCAGCGCCGCCAGGCTTTCCAGCAGGAAGCGCGCGCGGTGCACGCCCAACCGGCGCATGCCGAAGCTGGTTGCCTGCAGCTGCGCCGGGTCCAGCACATACACCGGCAACAGGCACTCGGCAGCCAGCCCGGCCTGCAGCGCGGGATGATCGTCGAGGCGCAGATCCTGCTTGAACCAGAGCAGCGCGCGCATAAACTTGGCCTCCAAAAAGCGGACAATATATGTACAAAATACGCACAACTGTACAATTCTAGTTTAGCAGCCACAGCCGCAATTACCCCCACCGGCAGACCAACGCTACCGATTTGCCGCCCCAAAGGCGCTGGCAGCCGCCTCCAGCTAGAATGTGGCGATCTAATCAGGGTCTTAGGAGTACGCCATGGACATATTCGGCATCGCCATGCTGATCTTTCTGGTCACCGATCCCTTCGGCAATATCGCCATTTATATCTCCGCGCTGAAGAATGTCGCACCCAAACGCCGCCTCTGGGTGGCCAGCCGCGAGCTGCTGTTCGCCCTGGCCCTGTTGCTGCTGTTTCTTACCTTCGGTGACAAAGCCCTCAACGCCCTCGGCCTGTCGCGCGAGGCAATCGCGATTGCCGGCGGTATCATCCTGTTCGTGATCGCCATGCGCATGATCTTTCCCGGCCCCCAGGGGCTGCTCGGCGATACCCCGGACGGCGAACCCATGCTGGTACCCTTGGCCACTCCGGCGGTGGCCGGGCCGTCGGCCCTGGCGATGTTGATGACCCTGCGCAATACCCATGAAGGGGCGCTCTGGGAACTCTACGCCGCGGTAGTGCTGGCCTGGGCGGCGACCGCCTTTATCCTGCTGCAGGCCTCGTGGCTGCAGCGTTTTCTCGGACCCCGCGGGCTTACCGCAGTGGAACGACTGATGGGCATGCTGTTGATCATGCTCAGCGTCGACATGCTGCTGGATAACCTGCAAAGCGTATTGCATATCAGCCCATGAGATTTGTTTGCCTTGCCCTGTGCTTCGCCCTGCTCGCCGGTTGCGCCGGCGGCCCAGCCATCGATACCAGCCACACCGCCGTCGGGCAGAACAGCCGGGTGCAATACATCATCCTGCACTACACCTCCACCGATCTGGAACGCTCGTTGCACCTGCTGAGCCAGGGCGATGTCAGCAGCCACTACCTGATTGGCGACACGCCGCCGACCATCTACCGCCTGGTCGAGGAGGATCGCCGCGCCTGGCATGCCGGCGACAGCCAATGGCAGGGCCGTACCTGGCTGAACGGCACCTCGATCGGCATCGAACTGGTCAACCAGGGCCCCCAGGGCAACGCCTGGCAGCCCTACGCCCCGGCGCAGATCGATGCACTGATCCTGCTGCTCAAGGACATAGTGCGGCGCCACCAGTTGCCCCTGGGCAGCATCATCGGCCACAGCGATATAGCACCGCAGCGCAAGATCGATCCCGGCCCGCTGTTTCCCTGGAAGCGCCTGGCCGACGCCGGCCTGCTGCCTTGGCCGGATGCCGCCGAGGTGGCCCGCCAGCAGACGCTGTTCCAGGCCAGCCTGCCCAGCGTGGCCTGGTTCCAGGCGCAACTGGCGCGCCAGGGCTATGCAGTGCCCAGCCATGGCGAACTGGACAAGGCCACGCGCAATGTCATCGCCGCCTTCCAGATGAAATACCGCCAGGAACGCTACGACGGCGAGCCGGATAGCGAAACCGCCGCATTGCTGCTGGTGCTTAATAGCCAAGCGCAGCCCTGACAACCTCACCGCACCTGCCCTCGGCGAGCCCAGCCGCGCTATTATCCGGCCCATTGCATCTAGGGGGGATGGAGCATGCTTAACGGCTTATGGCTGGGGTTTTTCGTGGTGGCGGCGATTGCCGGCTTTTCCCGCTGGTTGCTCGGCGATGACCCCGCGGTATTCGCCGCCATGGTCGAAAGCCTGTTCGCCATGGCCAAGCTGTCGGTCGAGGTCATGGTCCTGCTATTCGGCACCCTGACGCTCTGGCTCGGCCTGCTGCGCATCGCCGAGAAGGCCGGACTGGTGGATGCCCTGGCGCGCCTGCTCGGCCCACTGTTCGCCCGCCTGATGCCGGAGGTGCCACGCGGCCATCCGGCGCTGGGCCTGATCACCATGAACTTCGCCGCCAACGGCCTGGGCCTGGACAACGCCGCCACGCCGATTGGCCTGAAAGCCATGCGCGCCTTGCAAACGCTCAACCCCAGCAGCACCACGGCGAGCAATGCGCAGATCCTCTTTCTGGTGCTCAACGCCTCCTCCCTGACCCTGCTGCCGGTAAGCATTTTTATGTACCGGGTGCAGCAGGGTGCGCCCGACCCCACCCTGGTATTTCTGCCGATCCTGCTGGCCACCAGCGCCTCGACCCTGGTCGGCCTGCTCTCGGTGGCCCTGATGCAGCGCCTGCGCCTGTGGGACCCGGTGGTGCTGGCCTATCTGATCCCCGGCGCGTTGCTGCTCGGCAGCTTTATGGCAGTGCTGGCCACCATGTCGGCCACGGCCTTGGCAGCGCTGTCGTCGCTGCTGGGCAACCTCACCCTGTTCGGCATCGTCCTGCTGTTTCTGCTGATTGGCGCGCTGAAGAAGGTGGCGGTGTATGAGGAGTTCGTCGAGGGCGCGAAAGAAGGCTTCGACGTGGCCAAGAGCCTGCTGCCCTATCTGGTCGCCATGCTTTGCGCGATCGGCGTGCTGCGCGCCTCGGGCGCCCTGGAGTTCGGTCTCGACGGCATCCGCTGGCTGGTCGAGGCCATCGGCTGGGATACCCGTTTTGTCGAGGCGCTGCCCACCGCCCTGGTCAAGCCGTTCTCCGGCAGCGCGGCGCGCGCCATGCTGATCGAAACCATGCAGACCCACGGCGTCGACAGCTTCCCGGCCCTGGTCGCGGCGACCATCCAGGGCAGCACCGAGACCACCTTCTACGTGCTGGCGGTGTACTTCGGCGCGGTCGGTATCCAGCGCGTACGCCACGCCGTGGGCTGCGCCCTGCTGGCCGAGCTGGCCGGGGTGCTGGCGGCCATTGCGGTGTGCTACTGGTTCTTCGGCTGACCCGCTA
>DASUOY010000098.1:0-21654 GCA_036276395.1 Pseudomonas sp. | reverse complement strand
TCCTGAGTTTTTCGGGATCACAAGCGCCCGGCCTAGTGCCGGGCGTTTGCGTTTCTGCGCGGCTCAGGCGTCCAGGTAGCGCTGCGCCAGTTGCTCGGCGGCGAAGCGCGAAGGCGCAGCCAGGTGCGGCGCCACCAGCATCATCACCTGATAGACCACCAGGCGGCTTTCGCCGCGCTGGCCGAGGATGCGTTGGTAGTCGAGGGAGAACAGCAGGGTCAGGGTGATCTGCTCCACCAGTTGGCCGAGGGCCTGGGTGTCGCTGAGCAACAAACCGTCTGCCTGCAGGCGCGCCAGCAGCTCGGCCAACGCACGTTTCAGGCTGTTGAGCCAGTGACGCACGCCGCGCTCCAGTTTCGGCACCCGTCCGGCCAGGTTGGACAGGTCCTGGAACAGGAAGCGGTAGTGGGCCAGGCGCTCGACTATCAGGTGCAGAAACAGCCAGTAGTCCTCCACATCCAGCTGCACATCTTCCGGCGGTTCAAGCAGTGGCGCCAGTTCGGCCTGAAAGTGCTCGAACAGGCCGAGGATTAGCGGTTCCTTGCCGTGGAAGTGGTAGTACAGGTTGCCCGGGCTGATGCCCAGTTCGTTGGCGATTTCCAGGGTGGAAACGTTGGGTTCGCCCTTCTGGTTGAACAGCTGCAGGGCGCATTCGAGGATACGGTCGCGGGTCTTCATCCGGTCTTCTTAATCTGGCCGCGTGGGTTGCCAAGGCAGGTGGCCGCCAGTCGCGGCCACCTGTGCGTGGGGTTAGCGCACATGCACATAGGTGCCGGGCGCGGCCTCCATGGCGGGGTGGTGCTGGTTGCCCAGGGCCGTCAGGGTTTCCTGCTGCTCGCCCGAGCGGGCCTGTACCCAGCTCAGCCATTCCGGCCACCAGCTGCCTTGCATGTGCTTGGCGTCGTGGTACCAGGCGCGCGGGTCGCCGCTGAGTTTGCCACCTTCGAAGAAGTTGGCCTTGGGGTTGCCCGGCGGGTTGAGAATGCTCTGGATATGCCCGCTGTTGGACAGGATAAAGCGCTTGTTGCCGCCCAGCAGCAGGGTCGAGCGATACACTGCATCCCAGGGGGTGATGTGGTCGTTGATCCCGGCCACGCTGAAACTGTCCACCGTGACTTTCTGCAGGTCGACCGGGGTGCCGCAGACTTCCAGACCCTGGGCGTGGGTCAGCGGGTTGTGCTTGAAGAAGTCAATCAGATCGCCATGCAGGGCGGCGGGCAGGCGGGTGTTGTCGTTGTTCCAGTAGAGGATGTCGAAGGCCGGCGGCTGCTTGCCGAGCAGGTAGTTGTTGACCCAGTAGTTCCAGATCAGGTCGTTGGGCCGCATCCAGGCGAATACCCGCGCCATATCGCGACCATCCAGCACGCCTTGCTGGTAGGAGCGGCGCTTGGCCGCTTCCAGGGTCTGTTCGTCGGCGAACAGCATGGCCGGGCTTTCGATCTGGCTGTCCAGTAGGCTGACCATATAGGTGGCGCTGGCTACCTTGCGCAGCTGCCGTTTGGCCTGCAGATGGCCCTGCAGCGCGGCGATGGTCAGGCCGCCGGCACAGGCGCCGAGCAGGTTGACGTCTTTGCTGCCGGTGATATCGCGGCAGGCATCCAGGGCTTCTTCCAGGGCCTGCACATAGCTCGACAGGCCCCATTCGCGATGGCGTGGATCGGGGTTGCGCCAGCTGATGACGAAGGTCTGCAGGCCACCCTTGAGGGCGTACTGGGCGAAGCTCTTGTTGGTCGAGAGATCGAAGATATAGAACTTGTTGATCTGCGGCGGCACGATCAGCAGCGGCTTGGCGTACTGCCTTTCGCTCATCGGTTTGTACTGGATCAGCTCCAGCAGTTCATTGCGAAACACCACCGCGCCTGGCGTGCAGGCCAGGTTGCGGCCGACTTCGAAGGCGTGTTTGCTGACCTGGCTGGGCATGCCGTCGTTATGCAGCAGGTCGTCGAACAGGTGGCCCAGGCCTTTGACCAGGCTGCTGCCGCCGCTGTTGAACAGCTCCTTGATTACCAGCGGGTTGAGCAGGGTGTTGGACGGTGCCAGAGCATCACCGAGCAGGGTGGTGATAAAGCGGGCGCGGGTACGGTCGTCGTGGCTCAGGTTGCTTTCATCGATCCAGCTGTTGAGCTGCTTCTGGCAGGCCAGATAGGCCTGCAGGCTGCGCCGGTAGAGCGGGTTGTGCTGCCAGGTCGGGTCGGCAAAGCGGGCGTCCTGCGGGTTGACTTTGTAAGGCGTGTCGCCCAGCAGCACCCGGCCCAGTTGCCCGCCCAGGGCCAGGGCATGGCGTGCGCTGTGTACCGGCTGCTTGATGCCCTGCAGGGCCAGGCTGCGCAAGGTGGAAAACAGGTCGCGGCCGCGCAGGCCGACCACGGCATTCTGCGCATTCATCATGCGGTTGGGGGCTGGTAAAGGGCTTCTACTCGGTGGCTGGTCTCGCATTGGGCAACACTCCGTCGTCAAACCGTGAGACTTCAAGGTCTACAGATAAGCAGCAAGGCTTATACCAATGCGCGCGAAGGGGCATGCCAGGCTGCCGCGCGCGAAGTCTCAGGTAATACAACGCGCCCGGCGAAGGGGTCAAGCACTGACTGCGCGCACTGTGACCGGGCGGCCGTTCAGTGCTGTGCCTGTTGGCGGTGCAGGCCTCAGGCGTTGCGCGCCGAGGCTGGGTGCGGGTGCATCACAGCGCGCTGCCGCTCTTCTTCGAGAAACTTCATGATGATCGGCGCCACCGCTTCGGCGCGGGTTACTAGGAACAGGTGGCCGTCGTCGATCACGTGCAGTTCCGAGTTGGGGATGCGCCAGGCCAGCAGGCGCATATTGATCAGCGGGATCAGCGGGTCGTCGTCGCCGGCCATTACCAGTGTCGGTTGGCGAATCTTGTGCAGCCAGTGGATGCTGGTCCAGCCCAGCCCTGCGAACAGCTGCCAGTAGTAGCCCATCTTGCCACCCGAACGGACCTTGCTGGCATGCGCCAGGGCCAGTTGCGGGTCGCGGCGGAAGGCGCCGCCATAGATCTGCGGGGCGATCTGCACGCCATAGGAGGGCTGCACATAGCGCCGTGGGCTGGCCATGCACCAGAGCACCTTGGGTTTTCCCGGAACCATCACCGCGCCAGCCGAGGTGGCGGCGAGGATCAGCTTCTTGCAGCGCTCCGGGTAGTCATGGGCGAACTGCTGCGCCAGGGCGCCGCCCCAGGACACGCCGATGGCGTTGACCTGGCCGTAGTCGAGGTAATCGAGCATGCGCGCCGCCAGCTTGGCCAGGCCAGGGAAGCGGTACGGTGTGCTGGGCGTGGAGGAGCCGCCGACGCCGGGCACGTCGAAGGCGATCACTTCCAGGTCCGGGTCCAGCGCGCGAACGAACGGCATGACCAGTTCAAGGTTGGCGCCGATGCCATTGAAGATCAGCAGCGGCGTCATCTTGCCGTTGCCCGGGCGAACGGCGGTACGCAGGGTCTGGCCGTCCAGTTCGATGGTGCGAAATACGAAAGGTAGCGACATGCGCAAAGGCCCTATCAATGAAAACACTGGGTTGAACCCTCCAGGTCCTTCCCAGATCCGCCAGGGCAAAGCCTGGTTCGCCACATCCAAGCCAGTGGCCTGGATGGGCGAGCGACACCTCCGGTGTCGCGGGCAGGGTGCGCAATGCGCAGTGAATCAACGTTCGTGAACGTAGGTGCCCGGTGCGGCTTCGCCCGGGGCGTATTTCTTGTTGCCCAGCTGGGTTGGCGCTTTCTTCTGCGCGCCGGAGCGTTCGGCCAGCCAGGTCTGCCAGTGCAGCCACCAGGAGTCGGCGTGCTTGGTCGAGCTGGCCTGCCAGGCTTTGGGGTCCGCCGGCATCTCGGTGTTGGTCATATAACGCGCCTTGGGGTTGCCCGGCGGGTTGAGAATGCTCTGGATATGCCCGCTGTTGGACAGCACGAACTCGACCTTGCCGCCGAACAGGTTGGCCGACTTGTAGCAGGACTCCCAGGGCGTGATGTGGTCGGTGGTGCCGGCTACGCAGTAGAGGTCGCTGGTGACCTGCTTGAGGTCGATCGGCGTACCGCAGACTTCCAGGGCGCCTGGGCGGATCAGCGGGTTGGACTTGAACATCTCGATAAACTCGCCATGCAGGGCAGCCGGCAGGCGGGTGGTGTCGTTGTTCCAGTAGAGGATGTCGAAGATCGGCGGCTCGTTGCCCAACAGGTAGTTGTTGACCCAGTAGTTCCAGATCAGATCGTTGGGGCGCATCCAGGCGAATACCTTGGCCATGTCGCTGCCTTCTAGTACGCCGGCCTGATAGGAACGGCGCTTGGCGGCTTCCAGGCTTTTCTCGTCGGCGAACAGCGCGACATCGGTTTCCAGGCGGTTGTCCAGCACGCTGACCAGCAGGGTCAGGGCGTTCACCTTGTGCTCGCCGAGGGCGGCGTAGTGGCCGAGCAGGGAGGTGGTGGTCAGGCCGCCGGAGCAGGCGCCGAGCATGTTGATGTCCTTGCTGCCGGTAATGGCGGTGACAACCTCGATGGCCTCTTTCAGCGCCTCGATATAGCTCGACAGGCCCCACTCGCGGTGGGCCTTGGTCGGGTTGCGCCAGCTCACCACGAAGGGCTGGATGCCGTTGCGCAGGAGGAAGCGCGCCACGCTTTTTTCCGGCGACAGGTCGAACACATAGAACTTGTTGATCTGTGGCGGCACCACCAGCAGCGGGCGTTCATGCACCTGCTCGGTGATCGGTTTGTACTGGATCAGCTCCAGCACCTCGTTACGGAAAACCACCGCGCCGTCGGTGGTGGCCAGGCTCTTGCCGACCTCGAAGGCGTTCATGTTGACCTGGCTGGGCATGCCGCCGTTATTGACGATGTCCTTGGCCAGGTGCGACAGGCCGTCGAGCAGGCTCTTGCCGCCGGTTTCGAAGAAGCGCTTGACCGCCGCCGGGTTGGCCATGCTGTTGCTCGGGGCCATGGCTTCGGTCATCAGGTTGATAACGAAATGGCCGCGGCTGGCGTCCTGCTCGGACAGGTTGCTGTGTTCGATCCAGTCGTGCAGTTCCTTGCGCCAGGCCAGGTAGGTCTGCAGGTAGCGGCGGTACAGCGGGTTCTGGCTCCAGGCCGGGTCGGCGAAGCGGCGATCACCGTCAGTAGGGTTGAGCTCGGATTGGCCGAGCAGCACGTTTTTCAGCTCCATGCCGAAGTGGGCAACGTGTTTGGCGCTGTGGAAAGGTTGCTTGATGGCCTGGCGCAGCACTACGCGTGCCGCAGTCAGCAGGTCTTTACCGCGGATGCCGATCACCGGATTCAGGCCGAGGGTGTTCTCGGAGGCCTGGTTCTTCAGGTCATCGCTATTCTTATCAGTCATCTACAACGCTCCATTGTCCTGAGACGAAATACCGGCGTACTGCTGTGCGCGGCGACACAGGGCTAAGGGCCAGGTATTGCCCGGGTTACCGAGGGCGGATTGCTCCGCGTGTTTTCTTGCAGTGGCGTTGAGCCAATGCAAGAACACTTCCAACTCCTTGGTTACCCGAGTTTGTGAATTTGTGCAAGCTGGCCGCGAAATGGGCCGAATGCGTGGAGAGTATGCCGGGAAGGATTAGAAAATGCGCTCTAACTGGGCAGGCGCAACGGTTTAGACGGGCTGCCGTGGTGCGACAGATTGCCGCTCGGCACGGCATGTGATGGGGAAATAACTGAAGCGCCTGAGGCAATTCCTGACGGCCTGTCGCACCAGCATTTCAGAGCATCAGCTTGACCACGCTTTCGCTGGGGTCGCGGGATTTTCCGGCAGCGGCCAGGTTGGCCAGGTAGTCGTCCCACAGCTCGGCCTGGCGCTTGGCCAGTTGCTCGAGGTAATCCCAGGTGAACAGGCCGCTGTCGTGGCCATCGTCGAAGCACAGTTTCAGTGCGTAGTTGCCGGCGGGCTCGATCTTGCTCAGGCCGACATGCAGCTTGCCGGTTTGCAGGATCGGCTTGCCGTGGCCCTGCACTTCCGCCGAGGGTGAATGCACGCGCAGAAACTCGGCGGGCAGGGTATAGCGCTCGTCGGCTCCGTAGTGCAGCTCCAGGGTTTTCGAGGCTTTGTGCAGCTTTATCGCGGTGGGGATACGCATGTCTGCTTTCCGCTGTGGGCGTTCTGCCTGGCGCGTTAGGTGCTGCCAGGCAGAGCGGGCCGGTGGTTACAGAATATAGCGCGAGAGGTCTTCGTCCTGCGCCAGTTCACCGAGGTGGCTGTTGACGTAGGCCGCGTCGATCACGATCGGCGCGCCAGCCTGCTGGCCGGCCAGGTCGCCGGCGCTGAAGGAGACTTCCTCCAGCAGGCGCTCGAGCAGGGTGTGCAGGCGGCGTGCGCCGATGTTTTCGGTCTTCTCGTTGACCTGCCAGGCGATCTCGGCGATGCGTTTGATGCCGTCGGCGAGGAACTGGATACCCAGGCCTTCGGTGTTCAGCAGCGCGGCGTATTGCTCGGTGAGCGAGGCGTGCGGCTCGGTGAGGATGCGCTCGAAGTCCTGCGGGGTCAGGGCTTTGAGTTCCACGCGAATCGGCAGGCGGCCCTGCAGCTCGGGCACCAGGTCGCTCGGCTTGCTCAGGTGGAAGGCGCCGGAGGCGATAAACAGGATATGGTCGGTTTTCACCATGCCCAGTTTGGTGTTCACCGTGCAGCCCTCGATCAGCGGCAGCAGGTCGCGCTGCACGCCTTCGCGGGACACATCGGCGCCGCCGGTGTTGCCGCGCTTGGCCACCTTGTCGATCTCGTCGATAAACACGATGCCGTTCTGCTCCACGGCTTCCAGGGCTTGGGCCTTGAGTTCTTCCTCGTTGACCAGGCGCGCGGCTTCTTCATCGCGCACCATCTTCAGGGCTTCCTTTACCTTGAGCTTGCGGCTCTTCTTCTTGCCCTTGCCCATGCTGGAAAACAGGTTCTGCAGCTGGTTGGTCATCTCTTCCATGCCCGGCGGGGTCATGATTTCGATGCCGGCCGGTGCGTCGGCCACTTCGATCTCGATCTCCTTGTCGTCCAGCTGGCCTTCGCGCAGGCGCTTGCGGAACAGCTGGCGGGTGTTGGAATCGTTGCTCGGCGCCGGGTCTTCGTTGAAGCCGGCACGCGGCGGCGGCAGCAGGGCATCGAGGATGCGCTCTTCGGCGGCATCTTCGGCGCGGTGGCGCACCTTGATCATCTCCTGCTCGCGCAGCATCTTGATCGCCGCATCGGCGAGGTCGCGGATGATCGACTCGACATCGCGGCCGACATAGCCGACCTCGGTGAACTTGGTCGCCTCCACCTTGATAAAGGGCGCGCCCGCCAGCTTGGCCAGGCGCCGGGCGATTTCGGTCTTGCCGACGCCGGTGGGGCCGATCATCAGGATGTTCTTCGGCGTTACTTCGGCGCGCAGCTCAACCGGCAGCTGCATGCGCCGCCAGCGGTTGCGCAGAGCGATGGCCACGGCGCGCTTGGCGTCGTCCTGGCCGATGATATGGCGGTTGAGTTCGTGAACGATCTCGCGGGGCGTCATGGACATGCGGCGATACTCCAGAAAAAGACGCGCTTATTCGGCGCAGTCTTCTTCCTCAATGGTCAGGTTCTGATTAGTGAAGACACAGATGGAACCGGCAATGTTCAACGCGGTTTCGGTGATTTCACGGGCACTCAGGTCGGTTTTCTGCAGCAGGGCCATGGCCGCGGCCTGGGCGAAGCCGCCGCCGGAGCCCATGGCGATCAGGCCGTGCTCGGGCTCAACCACATCGCCGTTGCCGGTGATGATCAGCGAGGCGTCCTTGTTGGCCACTGCCAGCATGGCTTCCAGGCGGCTCAGCGAGCGGTCGGTGCGCCAGTCTTTGGCTAACTCGACGGCCGCGCGCACCAGATGGCCCTGGTGTTTCTCCAGCTGGCCTTCGAAGCGTTCGAACAGGGTAAAGGCGTCGGCGGTAGCGCCGGCGAAGCCTGCCAGCACCTGGCCGTGGTACAGGCGGCGAACTTTTTTCGCGTTGCCTTTCATCACGGTATTGCCGAGGGACACCTGGCCGTCGCCGCCCATGACGACTTTGCCGTTGCGGCGCACTGAAACGATGGTGGTCAAGGGGAGAGTCTCCACGCAGCGGGGCGAAAGTGCCCAATGCCGAATGAAGTGGGGGCAGCGGCGCCCCGCTTCAAGCCCTGGGGCGTAGCCTGTCCGACAAATAGTCGTCAAACGGCGCCGCAGGGCCTGAAGTCACGCGGTTTATTGCGCTTGGCGCTGCTGTAACAGCAGATTGCTGAAGCCGCTGGCGGCCAGGGATTTCTGCGCCTGGGCGAGTTGCTCGCGGGTGGCGTAGGGGCCGACCAGCACGCGGTGCCAGGTTTCCTCGCGCACGGTGCCGGACTCCACCTGCACGTTCTGCCCGAGCAGGATGATCTGCGCGCGCAGGTTGTCGGCGTCGTCCTTGCGGCGGAACGAGCCGGCCTGGAGGAAGAACTGCGAAGTCACCGGCCCCTTGGCCACCACCGGCGGCGGTGGCGGTACCTGGCCGTTGAGCGCGGCTTCGGCGCGGGCGGCGTCGATCTTCGCAGCCTCTTCCGGGGTAACCGGCTTCTGCTCGGGCACGGCCGGTGGTGGCTCTATGGCTTGCGGCGGCAGTATCACTTCCGATTCCGGCAGCAGGGTGTAGAAGTCGTACTTGGGCTTGCTCGGGTCGCTGGTCGCGGGCTTGCTGGCGGCCGGTTTGGCGGCCTGACTGGCGCGCGCCTGCTCGACCTTGCTGCGCTGGATTTCGTCGCGCCCAGGTTCCAGGCTAAACAGAAACACCATAAAGCCGCCGATCACCAGGCCGCAGACCAGCCAGAACCAGCCCGGCACCGGCTTTTTCGCCGGCGCCTGATAGCGGCTGGCGCCGCGTTTGGCGGCGGGCTTCTTTTTCGCCGCCACTTACATGCGCTCCAGGGATTCCAGGCCGAGCAATTCCAGGCCCTGCTTGAGGGTGCGCCCGGTCAGCGCGGCCAGGCGCAGGCGGCTCTGCTGGGTGGCAGGGTCTTCGGCGGCGAGGATCGGGCAGTGTTCGTAGAAGCTGGAGAACAGCCCGGCCAGGTCATACAGGTAGGCGCACAGCAGGTGCGGTACGCCTTTTTCGGCGACACCGTTAAGCACTTCGGCGAACTGCGCCAGCTTGCCGGCCAGCTCGATTTCATGGGCGGCTTGCAGATCAAGTTGGCCTTCGACTTCAGCGAAGCTCTTGCCCAGCTTGCGGAACACGCTGGCCACCCGGGTGTAGGCGTACAGCAGGTAGGGCGCGGTATTGCCCTCGAAGCTCAGCATCAGCTCGAAGTTGAAGCTGTAGTCGCTGGTGCGGTGCTTGGACAGGTCGGCATATTTCACTGCGCCGATGCCAACGGCGTGGGCGATCTGGCGCAGTTCGTCTTCGCCGAGGTCCGGGTTCTTGCCCTTGACCAGGCTGTAGGCGCGCTCCTCGGCCTCATCGAGCAGGTCGATCAGCTTTACTGTGCCACCGTCGCGGGTCTTGAACGGGCGGCCGTCGGCGCCGTTCATGGTGCCGAAGCCCATATGTTCGAGTTGCATGCCGTCGTGCACGAAGCCGGCGCGGCGCGCCACCTCGAAGGTCATCTGGAAGTGCAGGGCCTGGCGCTGGTCGACGAAATACAGGGCGCGGTCGGCCTTGAGCTGCTGGCTGCGGTAACGCATGGCGGCCAGGTCGGTGGTCGAGTACAGATAACCGCCGCCGGCCTTCTGCACTATCACCGGCAGCGGGTTGCCTTCGGCGTTCTTGAATTCATCCATAAACACGCACTGGGCGCCGTCGCTCTCGCTGAGCAGGCCTTTGTTGCGCAGGGCCTCGATAATGCCCGGCAGCTCGGCGTTGTAGGCGCTTTCGCCCTTGACGTCGGCGGGGCTGAGCTTGACGCCCAGGCGGTCGTAGGCCTTCTGGCAGTGGCTCAGGGAGATGTCATTGAAGCGGTGCCACAGGCGCATGCACTCGGCTTCGCCGGCTTGCAGCTGCACCACCAGCTCGCGGGCGCGTTCGGCGAACTCGGGCGAGTCGTCGAAGCACTTCTTCGCCGCGCGGTAGAAGCCTTCCAGGTCGGCCAGCTCGCTCTCGGCGGCGGCCGGGTTGGCTTCCATAAAGGCCAGCAGCATGCCGAACTGGGTGCCCCAGTCGCCGACATGGTTCTGCCGAATCACGCGGTCACCGAGAAACTCCAGCACCCGCGCCACGGCGTCGCCAATGATGGTGGAGCGCAGGTGGCCGACGTGCATTTCCTTGGCCAGGTTCGGCGAGGACAGGTCGATCACCACGGTCTGCGGGTTGCCCGCCTTGCGCACGCCGAGCTTGCTGTCGGCGAGCAGGGCATCCAGGCGCGCGGCCAGAGCCTGGGTATTCTGGTAGAAGTTGAGAAAGCCCGGGCCGGCGATCTCGACCTTGCTGATGTCGGCGTCGTTGGGCAGTGCGGCGATCAGCTTCTCGGCCAGGTCGCGCGGCTTCATCGCGGCCGGCTTGGCCAGCATCATGGCGATATTGCTGGCGAAATCGCCGTGGTTCTTGTCCTTGGTGTTCTCCACCTGAATGGCCGGGCTCAGGCCTTCGGGCAGCACGCCTTCGGCGGTGAGGCGGGTCAGGGCTTGCTGGATCAGGTGGCGAATAGTGTCTTTCATGGTCTGCTCGGTCGGCCGTTGGCAACGGCGGCGCACAAAGGCGCTGGTTGAAAACTGCGCATTATCGACGCCCTTCGCCCGCCGCTTCAAGTTTTAAGCGGGCAGGCCTCGATATGCGGGGCCTACTGTCGAAGCCTGTGGCCTAGAACAGGTCAATGGGGTCTACATCCAGCGACCAGCGCACCGCGCGGCCGCTGGGCATCTGTTCCAGGGCCAAGGTCCAGCGGCTAAGCAGGCGATGCAGTGGCGCGCGGGCATTGGCCTGCACCAATAGCTGGGCGCGGTAGCGCCCGGCGCGGCGCTCCATGGGCGCCGGCACCGGGCCGAGCAATTCGATACCGGCAAGCCTCAGCTCTTCCAGCAACAGTTCCGCCTCGCCGCAGGCCTGGTCGAGAAAGCCTTCGGCCTGCCCCGGTTTGTGCGCCTCGGCGCGCAGCAGGGCCAGGTGGCAGAACGGCGGCAGGCCGGCGCCGCGGCGCTCGCTGAGGGCCTGCTCGGCGAAGGCGAAGTAGCCCTGTTCGGTCAGTTGCACCAATAAAGGATGGTCGGCCAGGTGGCTCTGGATAATCACGCGGCCAGGTTCTTCGGCGCGGCCTGCCCGCCCTGCGACCTGGACGATCAACTGGGCCATGCGCTCGCTGGCGCGAAAGTCCGCGGAAAACAGGCCGCCATCGGCGTCGAGGATCGCCACCAGGGTCACCCGCGGAAAGTGGTGCCCCTTGGCCAGCATCTGGGTGCCGATCAGGATGCACGGCTCGCCGCGCTGCACGGTGTTGAACAGGCTGGTCATGGCGTCCTTGCGCGAGGTGCTGTCGCGGTCGACGCGCAATACCGGCACGTCCGGGAAGAGAATCTCCAGGCGCTCCTCGGCGCGTTCGGTGCCGGCGCCGACCGGGCGCAGGTCGACGTTGTTACATTTCGGGCAATTGCTCGGCTGGCGCTCGACGTGGCCGCAATGGTGGCAGCGCAGCTCGCGCGAGCGCTGGTGCACGGTCATCCGGGCGTCGCAACGCGGGCATTCCGACAGCCAGCCGCAGTCGTGACAGAGCAGGGTCGGGGCGAAGCCGCGGCGGTTGAGAAACACCAGCACCTGCTGGCCTGCCTGCAAGGTTTGTGCGATGGCCTGCTGCATCGGGCCGGAGATGCCGGAATCCAGCGGTCGGCTTTTTACATCCAGGCGCAGAAAGCGCGGCTGCTTGGCGCCGCCGGCGCGTTCGCGCAGGTGCAGCAGGGCATAGCGGCCGCTGTGGGCGTTGTGCAGGCTCTCCAGGGACGGGGTGGCCGAGCCGAGCACGATCGGGATGCCTTCCTGCTGCGCGCGCACCAGGGCCAGGTCGCGGGCGTGGTAGCGCAGGCCTTCCTGCTGTTTATAGGAGGCGTCGTGTTCCTCGTCGATGATGATCAGCCCCGGTCGTTGCATCGGGGTGAACAGCGCCGAGCGGGTGCCGATGATGATATCGGCCTCGCCGTCGCGCGCCGCCAGCCAGGCGTCCAGGCGCTCGCGGTCATTCACTGCCGAGTGCAGCAGGGCGATGCGTGCGTTGAAGCGCTGCTCGAAGCGCGCCAGGGTCTGCGGGCCCAGGTTGATCTCCGGGATCAGCACCAGGGCCTGCTTGCCGGCCTCCAGGGTTTCGCGGATCAGCTGCAGGTAGACCTCGGTCTTGCCGCTGCCGGTGACGCCCGCGAGGAGAAAGGTATTGAAGCGGCCAAAGCCTGCGCGGATCGCCTCGGCGGCGGCGCGCTGTTCGGCGTTCAGTGGCAGTTCCGGTTGAGCCAGCCAGTTGGCGTGGCGTTCGCTCGGCGCGTGGCGGCGTACTTCAACCTGCACCAGCTGCTTTTCCAGCAGCAGGTCGAGGCTGTCCTTGTTCAGTTGCAGCTTGCTCAGCAGCGCATGGGCGACGCCATGGGGGTGTTGGGCGAGGGTTTTCAGCGCGTCGCGCTGGCGCGGTGCGCGGCTCAGGCGCGGATCGTCCAGCTGCGCGCCGGGCGTTACCGACCAGAAGCGTTCCTGGCGTACCTCGGCCGGCTCGCCCTGGCGCAATAGCACCGGCAGCGCCCAGCTGAGGGTGTCGCCGAGGCTGTGCTGGTAATACTGGGCGGTCCACAGGCACAGCTTGAACAGCGCGGGCGGCAGCGGCGATTGGGCGTCGAGCAGTTGCAGGGCGGGCTTGAGCTTGTCCGCCGGCACCTCGCTGTGTTCGGTCACCTCAATCAGGATGCCGATCAGCTCGCGTCGGCCAAAGGGCACACGCAGCCGTGCACCAGGCTGCAAGGCGCTGCGCGGCACGCCGGGCGGGGCGCGGTAGTCGAACAGGCGGCGCAGCGGCGAAGGCAGGGCGAGGCGCAATATGGCGTCGGGCACGCGAAGGCTCCAGCTGGAAGGGCGCGATCTTAGCACGGGCTCGGACGACGGCCGGCGCGCACTGCGGCTTGCGTCGCGGTGGTGCTCTGGTATCATCGCCGGCCTAATTGCGTGCGGTATTCAACAATAGTGTTGGGTGGCGGCACGCTAGACCCGAGGAATACACCATGAAAGCCGATATCCATCCTACTTACGAAGCCATCACCTGCACCTGCAGCTGCGGCAACGTGATCGAAACTCGCTCCACCCTGGCCAAGCCGCTGAGCCTGGACGTGTGCAACGAGTGCCACCCGTTCTACACCGGCAAGCAAAAAATGCTGGATACCGGCGGCCGTGTTGATCGCTTCAAGCAGCGTTTCGGCATGTTCGGCGCCAAGCAGTAAGCTTGCGCGCAGCGACGGTTACCCTGATGGGGTGTTCCGCGCTACTGAAGAAGGCGTCCCTGGTGGGCGCCTTTTTCGTTTTCGGCTTTTACCTCGGCCCGGCGCAGGCGTTCTGCCCGGCCCCCGGCAAGCTGGCCAGCGCCCAGGTGCAGCGGGTGGTGGACGGCGACACCCTGCGCCTGGTCGATGGGCGCAATGTGCGTCTGATTGGTCTGAATACTCCGGAGATGGGGCGTCAAGGGCGTAGCGCCGAACCCTTTGCCGAGGCCGCACGGCAGCGCCTGCAGGCCCTGGTGAAGGCCGGCGGTGGGCGCGTCAGCCTGCGCATGGGCAGCCAGGCCAAGGATCATTACGGGCGCATCCTGGCGCATGCCTATGACAAGCGCGGGCGCAACCTGGAGGCGCAGTTGCTGGCCGAAGGGCTGGGTTATTTGGTGGCTATCGCGCCCAATCTGGCCTTGGTCGAGTGCCAGCAGGCTGCCGAGCGCAGCGCGCGTCAGGCGCGGCTCGGCCTGTGGCGGAGCCCGCCGCTGCAAACCCCCAGGCAGTTGAAGAGCGGCGGCTTTACCCTGCTGCAGGCCAGGGTTGCGCGGGTCGAGCGCAATCGTGGTGGTGTATGGTTGGAGCTGGGCGATTCGGCGGTGCTGCATGTGGCCAGCAAGGCTCTGGACGGCTTCGACCTGCGTCTGTTGCAGGGCTTGCAAGGGCGCCGGGTCGAGGCGCGGGGCTGGTTGATCGACCGCTCGAGGCGCGGCGCTTTGCCAGCGGGGCAGGCGCGCTGGATGTTGCCCTTGAGCCATGGGGCGATGCTGGAGGTGCTGCCGTGAGTCTACGTTTAGTGGCTGTGCTGGTGCTGTTGATGCAGCTGGCAGGTTGCGCGGTCAATCCGGCGACCGGGCGCAACAACTTCGTGATGATGAGCGAACAGCAGGAGCTGGACCTGGGGCGGCGCTACAACCAGGAAATCCTCAAGCAGAACCCGCGTTACGCCGACGAGAAGCTGCAGGCCTATGTGCAGCAAGTTGGCGAGCGCGTGGCGAAAAGCAGCCACCGCAATCAGCTCGACTATCAATTCAGCGTGGTCGACAGCCCGGATATCAACGCCTTCGCTTTGCCCGGTGGCTATATCTATATCCATCGCGGCCTGCTGGCCTACCTCAACTCCGAAGCCGAGTTGGCGGCCGTGCTGGCCCATGAGATAGGTCATGTGACGGCGCGGCACAGTGTGCAGCAGCAGAGCCAGTCGAGCGCCTGGAACATCCTCGGCCAGGCGCTGGCCATAGGCACCGGCGTCGGCGCGGCGGGCGACTTGACCAACGCCCTGGGTAGCGCCTTCGTGCGGGGCTATGGCCGGGATATGGAGCTGGAGGCCGATGGCCTGGGGGCGCAGTACCTGGCGCGCAGTGGCTATGACCCGCAGGCCATGATCGAAGTGGTCAAGGTGCTGAAGAATCAGGAGGTTTTCACCCGCGATCAGGCCGCCAAGCGCGGCGAGGCGCAGCCCGAAGGTGGCTACCACGGTCTGTTCGATACCCATCCGGATAATGACCGGCGCCTGCAGCAGGTGCTGGGCCCGGCTCGGGCCTTGGCCACCGGGCAGCAGGAGGTCAATCGCGAGGTCTTTCTCAAGCGCCTGGCCGGCCTGCCATTTGGTGATTCGGCCGAGACGGGCGTGCGCCGTGGCCGGCACTTTTATCATGGTGAGTTGGATTTCACCCTGGCCTTTCCGGCGGGCTGGACAATAGTTAATCGGCCGGAGGCCCTGATTGGCCATAGCGCCGATCAGCAGGCCTTTATTGCCATGAGCCTGGATGCCAATCCGCAGCGGCTGCCGCCTGCCGAGCTGTTGCGTCAGCGCGTCGGTGGCCAGCGGCTGGTGGCGGGCATCGAGTTGCCGCAGGGCTATAGCGCGGTCATTCCAGGCCGGGCCGCCAAGCGGGTGGCTGCGATCGAGTTGGGTGGGCGAACTTACCTGTTCGTGGCGGCCGTGCGTGGGCAGGCTACGCTGGAGCAGTATGATGATTATTTTATAAACATAATCAAAGGTTTGCGTAATCTGTCGGCGGCCGAGCGTAGGCTGGCCGAGCCGCTGCGTATCGAATTGATCAAGGCCGCGCCGGGTCAGGATATGGCCGGGCTGAGCAAGGGCAGCAAATTGCCGGGCGATGCGCTCGGCACCCTGCGCTTACTGAATAATCTGTACCCGACAGGCGAGCCGCAGCCAGGCGCGTGGCTGAAAGTCGTGCGCTAGGCGGGCGTGCTTATCCAGACTAGGCAGTCTTGTGCAGCTGTATACAACTTGCGTATCCTCGCCGCCTGCCTGTTCAACAGCCCAAAGCGGAAATGCCACCATGTCTGATTTGAAAACAGCCGCTCTCGAATATCACGCCAATCCCCGTCCGGGTAAGCTGAGTGTCGAGCTAACCAAGCCCACTGCAACCGCACGCGATCTGTCCCTGGCCTACAGCCCGGGCGTTGCTGAGCCTGTACGTGAAATCGCGCGTGATCCGGAGCTGGCGTACCGCTACACCGGCAAGGGCAACCTGGTGGCAGTCATTTCCGACGGTACTGCGATTCTTGGCCTGGGCGACCTCGGCCCGCTGGCTTCCAAGCCAGTGATGGAAGGTAAGGGCGTGCTGTTCAAGCGCTTCGCAGGCATCGACGTATTCGATATCGAAGTCGAGTCTGAGAGCCCGCAGGCCTTTATCGACACCGTGCGCCGTATCTCCATCACCTTCGGCGGCATCAACCTGGAAGACATCAAGGCGCCCGAGTGCTTCGAGATCGAGCGTACGCTGATCGAGCAGTGCGATATCCCGGTGTTCCACGATGACCAGCACGGTACCGCGATCGTGACGGCTGCCGGCATGCTCAACGCCCTGGAAATCGCCGGCAAGACCCTGCCCGAAGCCAAGATCGTGTGCCTGGGCGCCGGCGCTGCCGCCATCTCCTGCATGAAGCTGCTGGTGAGCATGGGTGCCAAGGTCGAGAACATCTTTATGATCGACCGTAAAGGCGTGATCCACGCCGGTCGTGACGATCTGAACCAGTACAAGGCGGTGTTCGCCAGCGAAACCGACAAGCGCACCCTGGCCGATGCCCTGGATGGCGCTGACGTGTTCGTCGGCCTGTCGGGCGCCAACCTGCTGGTGGCCGAAGACCTCAAGCGCATGGCGCCGAACCCTATCGTGTTCGCCTGCTCCAACCCGGATCCGGAAATCAAGCCGGAACTGGCCCATGAAGTGCGCAATGACGTGATCATGGCCACCGGTCGTTCGGACTACCCGAACCAGGTCAACAACGTGCTGGGTTTCCCCTTTATCTTCCGCGGTGCCCTGGACGTTCGCGCCACCCGCATCAACGAAGAAATGAAGATCGCCGCCGCTCTGGCCCTGCGTGATCTGGCCAAGCTGCCGGTGCCGCAGGAAGTCTGCGACGCTTATGGCGGTATTGCCCTGTCGTTCGGTCGCGAGTACATCATTCCGAAGCCGATGGACCCGCGCCTGATCACTGTGGTCTGTGATGCAGTGGCCAAGGCAGCCATCGAAAGCGGTGTGGCGACCCTGCCGTATCCGAAGCACTACCCGCTGCAGTCGGTCAACGACGTGTTCAACGGCTAAACCGCCGAACAATAAAAAACCCGCTGCGGCGGGTTTTTTATTGTCTGTCATCATCCCTGGTGGCGCACTTTGCGGGCTGTCGCTGTGCGGCGTTAAAAGTGCAGCGGCGCTTTTTTATTGCGCTCGGTTTTATGCGTTTGCTCGAGGTCGAGCCGGCAGCAGTGCAGGCGTTAAAGCGCTTCCTAGAACAGGTCGATGGGGGCGGACTCGTCAGCCGGTAGCGGGCTGCCGGGGATGCTCATGCCAGGCTCCAGTTCGCTCATGGGCGGCGGCGTGTCTTCGCTCTTGAACAGTTCGAAGTAGGCGTCTGGGGTGTCTGGGGTAGCGGCGCGTCCACTGAGCGGATCGATACGCAGGGTCAGCAAACCTTCGGGCTCTGGCGGCAGGTGGCTTGGGCGGTCCTTCAGTGCCTGCGCCATATAGCTCATCCAGATCGGCAGGGCGACTGTACCGCCGTATTCATTGCGGCCAAGGCTCTCGGGTTGGTCGAAGCCGGCCCAGACCGTGGTGATGTAGTCGGCGTTGTAGCCGGAGAACCAGCTGTCCTTCGACTCGTTGGTGGTGCCGGTCTTGCCGGCCAGGTCATCGCGGCCCAGGGCCATGGCCCGCCGCCCGGTGCCGCGCTTGATCACATCCTGGAGCATGCTGGTCATGATATAGGCGGTGCGTTCGTCGATTATCTGTTCGGCTTGTATGGGTTCCGCCGGGATCACAGGTTCGCTGCTGTTGAGCTGTAATGCGTTGTTCAGTTCGGCACGCTGCGCGATGCCGGTGGGTGTCTGTGCCGGGTTGGCGTTGAACAGTTGTTTGCCCGTGCGGTCTTCGATTCGTTCGATCAGGTAGGGCTCGGTCTTGTAGCCGCCGTTGGCAAAGACACTCCAGCCCTCGGCAATTTCCAGCGGGGTCAGGCTGGCGGTGCCCAGTGCGAGTGACAGGTTGCGTGGCAGGTCCTGGCTGTCAAAACCGAAACGCTGGATATAGCTCAGGGTGCTGTCGATGCCGAGGTCTTGCAGCAGGCGAATGGATACCAGATTGCGTGATCTATACAGCGCTTCGCGCAGGCGGATCGGGCCGAGGAAGGTGTTGTTGTCGTTCTTGGGACGCCAGACCTGTGACAGGGCGTCGTCGGCGAACACTATGGGTGCATCGTTGACCAGTGTTGCGGCTGTGTAGCCTTTATCCAGGGCGGCGCTATAGACGAAGGGTTTGAAGCTGGAGCCTGGCTGGCGCTTGGCCTGGGCGGCGCGGTTGTAATTGCTTTGCTCGAAGGAGAAGCCGCCCACTAACGCGCGGATGGCGCCGTTGTGTGGATCCAGGGATACCAGGGCGCTCTGGGCCGCAGGCAGCTGGACAAAGCGCAGGCTGCCGTCGTCCTGGCGCTGTACGCGGATCAGGTCGCCGATCTGGCTAACGTCGGAGGGCTGCTGCGGGCGTGGGCCCAGACTGTTGGTATTAAGAAAGGGGCGGGCCCATTGCATGCTGTCCCAGGCGACGGCTTCTTCCACGCCGCTGCGAGTGAGCACGAGGATGCCACTTTTCTCGACGGCAGTGACTATCGCGGGTTCCAGGCCACCCAGCGAGCTTTGCTTGGCCAGTTCACTCAGCCAGTTTTCCTTGGTCATTCCAGGTAAACGACTTTCCGGGCCGCGATAACCGTGGCGCTGGTCGTAACCGATCAAGCCTTCACGTACGGCAGTATTGGCGGCTTGCTGCAGGTCGCTGGGGACTGTGGTGGTGACATTAAAACCTTCGGTATAGGCCTCGCTGCCGTAGCGGCCAACCATCTCGGCGCGGGCCATTTCCGCGACATAGGGGGCGTTCAGTTCCGGCGTGGGTACGTGGTAACTGACATTGATCGGCTCGGCCAGCGCAGCTTCATAGCGCTGCCGATCAATTCGGCCGAGGCTGTGCATGCGGCCAAGAATCCAGTCGCGCCGCTCCATGGCGCGGCTCGGGTTGACCAGGGGGTTGAAGCGCGAAGGAGCCTTGGGCAGCCCGGCAATCATGGCCATTTGCGCTAGGCTGATTTCACCGATGGGCTTGCCGTAATAGACCTGAGAGGCCGCCTCAATGCCGTAAGCGCGGTTGCCCAGGTAGATCTTGTTGACGTAGAGCTCAAGGATTTCATCCTTGCTCAGTTCTCGCTCGATTTGCAGGGCCAGGAGAATTTCATTGATCTTGCGGGAGAAGCTACGCTCACTGGTAAGGAAAAAGTTTTTCGCTACCTGCATGGTGATGGTGCTGCCGCCAGTCTGGATCTGGCCGCTTGTGAGAATTTGCGTTGCCGCGCGCACCAGGCTGGTCACGTCGACGCCGTGGTGGTGGGCGAAGTTATCGTCTTCGGCAGCCAGCAGCGCATTGATGAAGTCTGCTGGAATATCGGCGAAGGCAATCGGGGAGCGACGCATTTCGCCAAACTCGGCAATCAGTTTGGCGTCGCTGCTGTAAACCCTCAGGGGGATCTGCAGCTGAATGCTGCGCAAGGATTCGACGGATGGGAGGCTGGGGCTAAGATAGAGAAAGGCTCCGCTGAAACTGAGTAACAAGCCACAAAAAGCGGCGAAGCCAGACCAGCAGAGAAAACGCAAAAGACGCATCAAGATCTTCAGATTTCCAAGTAAAAGAATGGGTTAAGCGGAACGTAAGGTGAAAAGAGAAAAACTGATCACATTATAAGCGGTTTTTTTGCCAGGTAGTCATTTGCGCTTCTGTCAAGACTGTTATTTAATGTGAAAAAACATAAATAGTCCGTAAGTCGCGGATGCCAATAGGAAATCGGTCGTGCTAGGGCTCTTCAATAAGAAAGCGAATACGCTACTCGGGATCGATATCAGTTCGACTTCCGTCAAGCTCCTCGAATTGAGTCGCTCAGGAAGCCGCTACAAAGTAGAGGCTTATGCTGTCGAGCCGCTCCCGCCTAACGCCGTGGTTGAAAAAAATATCGCCGAACTGGAAGGGGTCGGTCAGGCCCTTTCGCGGGTTCTCACCAAAGCCAAAAGTGGTGTGAAAACGGTAGCAGTAGCAGTGGCAGGCTCCGCGGTCATTACCAAAACCATCGAAATGGAAGCCGGGCTTTCTGATGATGAGCTGGAAAACCAGCTGACGATTGAAGCCGACCAATACATCCCCTATCCGCTGGAAGAAGTGGCTATCGACTTTGAGGTGCAGGGCCCCTCGCCACGTAACCCCGATCGCGTCGAGGTTTTGCTGGCGGCATGTCGCAAGGAAAATGTCGAAGTTCGTGAAGCGGCCCTGGCACTGGCAGGGCTGACCGCCAAAGTCGTCGATGTTGAAGCCTATGCTCTGGAGCGAGCATACAGCCTGCTGCTGGAGCAGTTGGGCGGTGGCCGCGATGAGTTGACCGTAGCTGTGGTGGATATTGGCGCGACCATGACCACTCTAAGCGTCCTGCATAACGGGCGCACCATCTATACCCGCGAGCAACTGTTCGGCGGGAAGCAGCTTACCGAAGAAATCCAGCGGCGCTATGGGTTGTCGGTGGAGGAGGCAGGGCTTGCGAAAAAGCAAGGCGGCCTACCCGACGATTATGACAGCGAAGTGCTGCAGCCATTTAAAGAGGCGGTTGTTCAGCAGGTTGCGCGTTCGCTGCAGTTCTTCTTCGCTGCTGGCCAGTTCAATGATGTTGATTACATCTTGCTGGCTGGCGGTACAGCCTCGATTCCCGATCTCGATCGTTTGATTCAGCAGAAGATTGGCACTCAGACTTTGGTGGCTAATCCCTTTGCTGATATGGCGCTGAGTGGCAAGGTCAATGCGGGAGCTCTGGCAAGTGATGCCCCGGCGTTGATGATTGCCTGCGGTCTGGCTATGAGGAGTTTTGACTAATGGCGCGGATCAACCTTCTCCCATGGCGCGAACAGTTGCGCGAGGAGCGCAAGCAACGCTTTCTGGTTACGCTGGCAGGCGTCTTTGTGCTTGCGGCTGGTGTGGTGTTTTTAGGCGACCAATACTTCAATGGGGCCATTGAGCAACAAAATGCGCGCAACGAGTTTGTGCGTAAAGAAATTGCGGTATTGGATGCGCGGATTAAAGAAATCAGCGAGTTAAAAGCCCGGCGACAGCAGTTGCTGGAACGGATGAAGATTATTCAGGATTTGCAGGGGAATAGACCAATCATTGGGCGCGTGTTTGATCAGTTGGTGAGAACTTTGCCGGATGGTGTTTATTTTAGTGCTGTTAAAATGACAGATAAGAACATCGCCATTGTAGGTGCGGCCGAGTCCAATAATCGGGTGTCTAATTTGATGCGTAATCTTGACGCTTCTGAATGGCTTACGGCGCCTAATTTGACTGAGGTGAAGTCGGTTACTGCTGGAGCTGTGGATCAGGCAAATGTCTTCCAGTTGAGCGTGCAGCAAACGCAACCAAAGCTTGACGTTGAGGAGGGCAAGTAATGAGCCTGAATGACTCTTTGGAGAGCTTGCGGCAGATAGATCTAAGTGATCTTGATTTCAATAATGTTGGGTCGTGGCCAGTGGCGGTAAAGGTCATTGCGTGTGTGCTATTGCTTATTGCGATTTTGGCTCTTGGCTATAATTTCCACTTAAAGGACTTGCAGGCGCAACTTGAGCGGGTTAAGGGGGAGGAGGTTTCGCTGAAGGAGCAGTTCGCTACGAAGGCATTCCAAGCGGCTAATCTTGAGGCCTATAGA
>DASUOY010000097.1:0-4877 GCA_036276395.1 Pseudomonas sp. | reverse complement strand
TGTGCCGCAGACCGATGGCCGTGGCATCCCCCGGGAAACCCTGCGCCGCGCCCTGGGCCTGCTGGCCGAAGCCGGCTGGAAGCCCTCCGGAGAGCGCCTGCTGAATGCCCAGGGCGAACCGCTGCGCTTTGAAATATTGCTGGTCAACCCGAACCTTGAGCGTATTCTCCAGCCCTTTACGCGCAACCTCGCCAGCATTGGCATCCAGGCCAACCTGCGCACCGTTGACCGTTCCCAGTACAAGCAGCGCCTGGATCAGTTCGATTTCGACATGATTCTGCTGACCCTGCCGCAGACCCTCAGCCCCGGCCTGGAACAGTCGCTGTATTTCCACTCCAGCCAGGCCGATGTCAAAGGTGGTAAGAACTATGCCGGGATCAAGCACCCAGTGGTGGACGCGCTGATCGACCAGTTGCTGTCCGCCCAGACCCGTGCCGAGCAGGTTGCTGCCACCCGCGCCCTCGACCGCGTGCTGCTCTGGGAGCACTACAGCATTCCCAACTGGTATATCGATTACCACCGCCTGGCCTACCGCAACCGCTTTGCCTTCGTCACCACGCCGCCCTACACCCTGGGGCTGCGTACCTGGTGGCTGAAATCCATGGAGAACGCTGAATGACCCATGCATTGCGCGCCTTTCTAGCCCTGGGCGCGAGCGTCCTGCTGTGCGCCAGCCCGCTTCAGGCTGCCCCCAAACACGCGCAAACCCTGTACGACGAAGCGCCTAAATACCCGGCCAACTTCCAGCACTTCGCTTACGTCAACCCGGATGCCCCCAAAGGCGGCACCCTGCGCCAGGCCGGGTTCGGCGGCTTCGACAGCCTCAACCCCTTTATCAACAAAGGCGTTGCCGCCGACGATATCGGCCTGATCTACGACACCCTGACCCATCACCGCCTGGACGAACCCTTTACCGAGTACGGCCTGGTTGCGGCCAAGATCGAGAAGGCCCCGGACAACGCCTGGGTACGTTTCTACCTGCGCCCCGAAGCGCGTTTCCACGACGGCCAGGCAATCACCGCCGAAGACGTCAAGTTCAGTTTCGAAACCCTGATGACCCAGGGCGCGCCGACCTACCGCGGCTACTACGCCGATGTCGACCGGGTCGAAGTCGAAGGGCCACACAAGGTGCGCTTTATTTTCAAGCATGCCGGCAACCGTGAACTGCCGCTAATTGTCGGCCAGTTGCCGGTACTGCCCAAACACTGGTGGGCAAACCGCGATTTCAGCAAGAGCAATCTGGAGACTCCTCTGGGCAGCGGGCCCTACCGGGTGGCAGAGGTGCAGGCCGGCCGTTCCATCCGCTATGAGCGGGTCAAGGACTGGTGGGCCAAGGACCTGGCGGTCAGCCGCGGCTTCTACAACTTCGACAGCCGCCAGATCGACTACTACCGCGACAACACCGTGGCCCTGGAAGCCCTCAAGGCCGGGCAATTCGACTATTGGCTGGAGACCAGCGCGAAGAATTGGGCCACCGCCTATGACACCCCGGCCGTCGCCAGTGGCCAGCTGATCAAGGAAGAGATCGCCAACCACAATCCCACCGGCATGCAGGGCTTTATCTTCAATACCCGCCGCCCACTATTTCAGGATAGCCGCGTACGCGAGGCCTTTGGCCTGCTGTTCGATTTCGAATGGGCCAACCGTCAGCTGTTCAATGGCGCCTATACCCGTACCCGCAGCTATTTCGACAATTCCGAACTGGCCGCAAGCGGCCTGCCCAGTGCCGGCGAACTAAAGCTGCTGGAACCCCTGCGCGAACGCATACCCGCTAAGGTCTTTAGCCATGAGTACCAACCGCCGGTAACCGACGGCAGCGGCATCATCCGCGAACAACAGCGCCGCGCTTATCAACTGCTGCAGGAAGCCGGCTGGCGCGTCGAAGGCGACCAGATGCTGGACGCCGAGGGCAAAGCCGTCAGCTTCGAGTTCCTCCTGGCGCAAACCGAATTCGAGCGCGTATTGCTGCCATTCAAACGCAACCTGGCCGATCTGGGTATCGAGTTGGTGATCCGCCGGGTCGATGTATCCCAGTACATCAACCGCCTGCGTTCGCGCGACTTCGACCTGATCGTCAGCGGCTTCGGCCAGTCCAACTCCCCCGGCAACGAGCAGCGCGAATACTGGCACTCCAGCAGCGCCGACAACCCCGGCAGCCGTAACTTTATCGGTTTGAAGGACCCGGCCGTGGATCAACTGGTCGAAGGCCTGATCAATGCCAACTCACGGCAGAGCCTGATCGAGCATACCCGCGCCCTCGACCGTGTGCTGCTCTGGGGCCATTACGTGATCCCCAACTGGCATATCAAGACCTGGCGCGTGGCGTACTGGAACCGCTTCGAGCACCCGAAAGTCACCCCGCAATACGATATCGGCCTGAACACCTGGTGGGCTCGCCCCCAAGCCGACAAGGCGCCAGCACAGGCAGCCCCGGCCGCCGCCACAGATTCGGAGCAATAAGATGCTGGCGTATATCTTTCGTCGGCTGCTGCTGATCATTCCCACGCTGTTCGGCATCCTGCTGATCAACTTCATCATCATCCAGGCCGCCCCCGGCGGCCCGGTGGAGCAGATGATCGCCAAGCTGGAAGGCTTCGAGGGCGCCACCAGTCGGATCGCCGGCGGTGGCGC
Source organism: Pseudomonas sp. (assembly GCA_036276395.1). Taxonomy (GTDB): domain Bacteria; phylum Pseudomonadota; class Gammaproteobacteria; order Pseudomonadales; family Pseudomonadaceae; genus Aquipseudomonas. The sequence continues at coordinate 2,246 of DASUOY010000097.1, read as the reverse complement.
CGAGGTCTCGGTGGCCGGTTCCAACTACCGTGGCGCCCAGGGCCTGGACCCCGAGCTGGTGGCGGAAATCGAGCGCATGTACGGCTTCGACAAACCCGCTCCGGAGCGCTTCTGGCTGATGCTGAAAAGCTATGCCCAGCTCGATTTCGGTTCGAGCTTCTTTCGCGACGCCCAGGTTATCGACCTGATTATCGAGAAGATGCCGGTGTCCATCTCCCTGGGGTTGTGGAGCACCCTGATCATGTACCTGGTGTCGATTCCACTGGGTATCGCCAAGGCCACCCGGCATGGCAGTGCCTTCGACGTCTGGACCAGTTCGGCGATCATCGTCGGCTACGCGATTCCGGCCTTCCTCTTTGCCATCCTGCTGATCGTATTGTTCGCCGGCGGCAGCTACTGGGATTGGTTCCCCCTGCGCGGGCTGACCTCGAACAACTTCGACGAACTGAGCTTTACCGGCAAGCTGCTCGACTACTTCTGGCACCTGGCACTGCCCGTTACCGCCCTGGTGATTGGCAACTTCGCGACCTTGACGCTGTTGACCAAGAACAGCTTTCTCGACGAAATCAACAAACAGTACGTGGTGACCGCCCGCGCCAAGGGCCTGACTAACAACGGCGTGCTCTATGGCCATGTGTTTCGCAACGCCATGCTGATCATCATTGCCGGCTTTCCCTCGGCCTTTATCGGCATCTTCTTTACCGGATCCCTATTGATCGAGGTGATCTTTTCCCTCGATGGCCTGGGCCTGATGAGCTTCGAGGCCGCGATCAACCGTGACTATCCGGTGGTGTTCGGCACCCTGTTTATCTTCACCTTGTTGGGCCTGGTGGTGAAATTGATCGGCGACATTACCTACACCCTGGTCGACCCGCGTATCGACTTCGAAAGCCGGGAGGGTTGAGATGAAACTGTCCCCTATCAACCAACGGCGTTTCCAACTGTTCAAGGCTCACAAGCGCGGCTGGTGGTCGCTGTGGATCTTCCTCGCACTGTTTTTCGTCACCCTGGGCGCCGAACTGATCGCCAACGACAAGCCTCTGCTGGTGCAGTACGACGGCGAGCTGTACTTCCCAGTGTTCAAGCGCTACCCGGAAACCACCTTTGGCGGCGAGTTCCCCCTGCAGGCCAACTACAAGAGCCCCTATATCCAGGAGCTGATCGCCGAGAAGGACGGCTGGATGCTCTGGCCGCCGATTCCCTACAGCTACTCCAGCATCAACTACGACCTGCAGGTGCCGGCCCCCGCGCCACCCTCCGGTGACAACTGGCTGGGCACCGATGACCAGGGCCGCGATGTACTGGCGCGAGTCATCTATGGCTTTCGCATCTCGGTGCTATTCGCCCTGATTCTGACCCTGGCGAGTTCGCTGATCGGCGTGTTCGCCGGTGCCGTGCAGGGTTTCTACGGTGGCTGGGTCGACCTGGCCGGGCAACGCTTTCTGGAAATCTGGTCCGGCCTGCCGGTGCTCTATCTGCTGATCATCCTGGCCAGCTTCGTGCAGCCGAACTTCTGGTGGCTGCTGGGCATCATGCTGCTGTTCTCCTGGATGAGCCTGGTGGATGTGGTGCGTGCCGAGTTCCTGCGTGGGCGTAATCTGGAATACGTGCGCGCCGCCCGCGCCCTGGGCATGGAGAACGGCGCGATCATGTTCCGCCATAACTTGCCCAACGCCATGGTTTCAACCATGACCTTTATGCCCTTTATCCTCACCGGCGCCATTGGCACCCTCACCGCCCTGGATTTTCTCGGTTTCGGCCTACCACCCGGCGCGCCGTCCCTGGGTGAACTGGTGGCCCAGGGCAAATCCAATCTACAGGCCCCCTGGCTGGGCATGAGCGCCTTCGCGGTGCTCGCCCTGATGCTGAGTTTGCTGGTGTTTATCGGCGAAGCGGCGCGCGATGCCTTCGACCCGAGGAAATAAGATGACCGAGTCGAACAACCTTATCGAAGTGCGCGACCTGGCCGTCGAGTTCGTCACCGGCAGCCTCAGGCAGCGCGTAGTGGAAGGCGTCAGCTTCGATATCAAGCGCGGCGAGACCCTGGCCCTGGTCGGCGAAAGCGGCTCCGGCAAGTCGGTCACCGCCCACTCCATCCTGCGCCTGCTGCCCTACCCCCTGGCTCAGCACCCGAACGGCAGCATCCATTACGCCGGGCAAGACCTGCTCAAAATCAACGAAAACAAGCTGCGCGGGATTCGCGGTAACCGCATCGCCATGGTCTTCCAGGAGCCCATGACCTCGCT
>DASUOY010000096.1:0-6662 GCA_036276395.1 Pseudomonas sp. | reverse complement strand
CGACAACGCCGCCGCGCAGAAGTGGCTGGTGGAGTTCCATGACCCCTACCAGCTGAATATCAACGATGCCCGCGGTACCCTGGGCCTGGACCTGGGCGTGTACGGTGCGCCCGAGACCTTCCTGATCGACAAGGACGGCATTATCCGCCACAAGTTTGTCGGGGTGATCGATGAGCGGGTCTGGCGCGAACAGCTGGCGCCGCTCTACCAAGAGTTGGTCGATGAGGTGCAGCCATGAAACGTCTGCTGACCGCCGCTGTACTCGGCCTGGCGTTGTTGGGCACCGCGCAAGCCGCCATCGACACCTACGAGTTTGCCACTGAGGCCGAGCGCGAGCGTTACCGCAATCTGGTGGAAGAACTGCGCTGCCCCAAGTGCCAGAACCAGAATATCGCCGACTCCGATGCGCCTATTGCCATGGACCTGCGCGCGCAGATCTACCGCATGCTGGAGGAGGGCCAGAGCAACGAGCAGATCATCGAGTTTCTGGTCAGTCGCTATGGCGATTTCGTGCTGTACAAGCCGCCGGTAACGGCGCGCACTCTGCTGCTGTGGTACGGCCCGGCCGGTTTGCTGGTCGGCGGTTTCGTCCTGCTCGGCGTCATAGTGCTGCGTCGGCGTGGCAAGCAGAGCATCGCCGCCAGCGGCCTGTCTGCGGATGAACAGCAGCGTCTGGCTGCTCTGCTAAAACAACCGCCTGTGGATAAGAAAGACTGATGATCGAATTCTGGTTATGCGCCGGGTTGCTGTTGCTCACTGCCCTGGCTTTTCTGCTGATCCCGGTGCTGCGCGCACGCAAGGTTCAGGCGGAAGAAGACCGCACCGCCCTCAACGTCACCCTGTATCAGGAGCGCTTGCAGGAGCTGCAAGCGCAGCACGAGGCGGGTGCGCTCAATGCCGAGCAGCTGGCCAGTGGCCGCGATGAAGCCGCTCGCGAGCTGTTGGCCGATACCGAGGGCATGCAGGGCGCGCGCGCGCAGCGCGCCTTGGGCGGCAAGATTCCGCTGATTGCCGCGCTGCTGATGCCACTGTTGGGCTATGGCCTGTACCAGCACTGGGGCGCCATCGATGAGGTGGAGCGTGCGCAAACCTTTGCCGCGCAGCCAAAGACCATCGAGGAGATGACCGCGCGCCTGGAAGCCTCGGTGCAGAGCAATCCCGAGTCCGCCGAAAGCTGGTACTTCCTTGGCCGCACCTATATGGCCCAGGAACGTGCCGGTGATGCGGCGACAGCCTTCGAGCGCGCCGTCGGCGTGGCCGGGCGTGAGCCGGAGCTGCTGGGCCAGTGGGCCCAGGCGCTGTATTTCGCCGGCAACAAGCAATGGAATGCGCAGTTGCAGGCCCTGACCGATGAGGCGCTGAAGGCCGATCCGGCGGAAGTCACTAGCCTGGGGCTGCTCGGCATTGCCGCCTATGAAAGCGGGCAGTTCCAGCGGGCGATTGAGCACTGGCAGCAGCTGGTGGCGGTGCTGCCGGCCGAAGACCCTTCGCGCATGGCGATTCAGGGCGGAATTGACCGCGCCCGTGAGCAACTTGGCGCCCCTGTGGCCGATGCCGTGCCTGCTGCCAGCCAGGGCCTGAGCGTAAGGGTCGAGCTGGCCGCCGAGCTGCAGTCCAAGGTGCAACCGGGTGATGCTGTGTTTATCTTCGCCCGCGCCGTTTCCGGGCCGCCCATGCCGCTGGCGGTCAAGCGCCTGAGCGTGGCCGACCTGCCGGCCGAGGTCAGCCTGTCAGACAGCGATGCGATGATGCCGCAGCTGAAAATCTCCGCCTTCGAGCAGGTGCAGCTGGTGGCGCGCATCTCCCGCAGTGGCGATGCCACGGCCGGCGAATGGATTGGCAGCAGCCAGCCTATTGCCAGCAAGAACCGTGAGTCGCAGCGCCTGCTGATCGACTCGGCCGACCGCAAGGCGCCCTAAGGTTCTTCTTTGCCGGCCAGCGATGTGTACCGGCGCGTCGCTGGCGGCCTAATGGGCCGGGCAGGGCGTGGCCGGTCTGTTCTCGCCGGGCAGCTCGAAATCCTCGATCAGGCGGCAGATGGCCTGGCCATCGGGAGCACACTCGGCTTTGTCGGCCCAGTCGCCGAGGGCGTTGTGCATCACCAGCGCCAGGCGCTGGCATTCTTCTATATGGGTTTGCAGGGCCGTCAGGCGTTCGCGCAGCAGGTCGCGTACCTCGCCGCAGGGCGCGGCTCCGCTCTCGGCGCGGGCCAGGATCGCCTGCACATCCTTGAGGCTGAAACCCAGGCGTCGGGCGCGGGCGATAAAGCGCAGGCGCTTAAGGTCCGCCAGGCTGAACTGCTGGTAGCCGTTCTGCGGGTCGCGGGATGGGTGCAGCAAGCCGAGGTCGGTGTAATGGCGCACGGTCTCACTGCTGACGCCGGCGGCTTTGGCCAGTTGGGCTACACGCATAATCATCCTCCAGTATCGACAAGGGCCGCGCCAGGTTAAAACCTGGGGGCGGCCCCTGGGTCAAGCTCGCAGGTTTATTCGGCGATCTGCAGTTCGCGCGACTCATGGTAGAAAAAACGGATCTTTTCGTACTCGAACGGCGAATTGAGCTGGCCGTAGCGGAAGTTCACCGTGGAGCGCTGGTCGACTATTTCCAGCAGGGTGATTTCCGGGTGGCTGACGCTGGCTGTGGCGACATTGAGCAGGTCGACCTGGCTTTTCGCGCTGAAGTCCACCACCAGGCCGCCAGCATCGCGCAGGTTGGAGGGGCCGAGCAGCGGCAGCATCAGGTACGGGCCGGCCGGCATGCCGTAGTGGCCGAGGGTCTGGCCGAAGTCTTCGCGCAGCCGGGGCAGGCCCATCAGGCTGGCCGGGTCCCACAGGCCGGCGACCCCGATCGTGGTGTTGAGCAGCAGGCGGGCGCCGGTCTGCAGAGAGCGCTTGCCCTTGAACTGCAGCAGGCTGTTGAGCAGGTTGGGTACATCGCCCAGGTTGCTGAAAAAGTTGCTCACCCCGCTCTGCACCAGGTTGGGGGTGACATAGCGGTAGCCGTTGACGATCGGCAGAAACAGCCACTGGTCGAAGCGGTAGTTGAAGTGATAGACGCGGCGGTTCCACGATTCCAGCGGGTCATACACCTGCAGGGCGCCCAGGCTTGAGCGCTCGAACTCGCGTTGATCCAGTCCGGCGTTGAATTGCAGGTGCTCCAGCGGTTGCTTGAAGCCGTCGTCATCGACCTGGTGTTGCGCCTGGGTCAGGCCGCTGGCCAGCAGCAGGGTGGTCGTCAGTGCAGTGCAAATAGCCTTAGCCACGGAAGAACTCCAGCATGGCGTCGCTATTGACGCGGTAATTGAGGTTGCCGCAGTGCCCGCCCAACGGGTAGAGGGTCAGGCGCTCACCCAGGGTGCGGCGCAGAAAGCCCAGATCGCCCGGGCCGAGGATCAGGTCGTCGGCATTGTGCATCACGGCGATCTTGCTGTTGTTTTTCAGGTAGTCGGCCACGGCATACAGGCTGACCTGATCGATCAGCTGGGCCAGGCTGCCGCCGTCATAACGTGCGCGCCACATGGGAATCAGTTGTTCGGTCAGGTAGCAGTCGAAGTCGCATTGCAGGGCGCGCTTGAAGAACGGCGTGAGGCTGGTGCCTTCCTTGATCGGGTAGTGCACCGGGGTGATCAGGCCGCGGCGGTTGATCAGGTCCGAGGTGAAGGCGATATCCGAGGAGGAGAAGCGGAACACCGCGCCGATCAGCATGGCCATCTGCTCGTCGTTGAGCTGTTCGCGGGAGTTCTGGAAGTCATAGAGCAGGGCGTCGTTGATATCCACATAGCCCTTTGCCTGGAAGTAGCGGGTCAGCTTGTCCAGGATCGTCTGGTAAAAAGTGGTGCTGTTGTCGATGCCCGCCACCTGGGTCTGCACCAGGCGATCGAGGTTGCTGATCGAGGTATAGAGGTTGACCGGCGGGTTGAGCAGCAGCACGCGCTTGAAGTTGAAGCTGCGCCGGGTTTCATCCAGCTCGCTGACAAAGGCCGCTTGCAAGCCGCCCAGGCTGTAGCCGGTGAGGTGGTATTCGCTGACTTTAAGGCGCGGATGCTGCGCCCGCACGGCCTGCATGGCGCGATACAGGTCGTCGGCGTCATCCCGGGTAATGCCCGGCGTGGCGAAGCGCGAGGCCGAGGTCATAAAGTCATAGCTGGTCGGCGAGGACAGTTGCACCACGTGATAACCCGCGCCATAGAAAAGCTTTTTCAGGTATTCCGGGGTGCTGCTGGCGTAATGCGCGCCGGTGCCGGCGATGATAAAGATCAGCGGCGCCTCACCGCGCTGCTTGGCCAGGCGGTAGCTCATCTTGGTGACCGGCCAGAAGTTATCCGGCAATGCAAACTCGCGCTCCGGGCGCAGCTTGATCTGGTAGTCACTCTGGTTGATGTCGGCGTCGGCCGGCAATGCCGGGCGCAATTCCGGCGGGGTGGTGGCGATGGTGGCTTCGAAGGGGTTGTGCAGCGGGTAGCCGTAGCTGGCCGCATCTATATCCGCGGCGCGCAGCGGCGCGGCCAAGGCTAGGCAGCCGAGCAGGGTAAGCAGGCGGGCTGAATACGGCATGGTTTGATCTCTTGAGCTGCTAGTGGTCTGGGTTCAATGAGTCGATTGCGTCCCCGATGCTGCGCTGGCGCAGATGCTTATCCAGGCGGACTCGAGCCGATCAAGCGAGCGGGCCGACAGCAGATGGCGGTGGCTGGCCTGACCTTGATTTGACTGCGCTATGGTCCCCAAGTGCCGGATGGCTGTGGGCTAGGCGCCTTGTGCCGACAGCGGAGCATGCGCCGCTGCGGCAGGGCTTACAAGCAGTGATGCAGCATTTGCACACGGCTGTGGGGATGTTATTGCGCGCGTGGCAATTTATCCTAGGCGGCCTTGTCATTGACCCGAGCATCTTATGCGTCGCTATCTACCTTGGACCCTGTTGCTGTGCGCCGCCGCAGCCAGCCTGCTACTCAGTGTGGCGCTGCGTTATCAGCTGATGGAAAACGATCAGTGGGTCGGCCTTTGCGTCGCCGCACCGCAGCAGCTGGCCTGCAGCGTGCGGGCCGGTCTGGGCTGGCTGATCCATTTCAGCGTGTTGCCCTGGGGCGCCTTGCTGACTGCCATGCTGGCATTTGCCATGCCGGGAGCCTGGGGCAAGCCCCTGGCGGCCTTGGCGCTGCTGCTCGGCTTGCCAACGCTGCTGCTGTACGGCGCCAGCCTTGGCGTGTTCGCCGTGGTGCTGGCGTTGCTGCGCCTGGTGCGTGCCGCACAACCCCAGGCGCAACTGGCTTGAGCTCAGCTGGCCGCTGACTTGACGCTCAGGCTGCGCCACAGCGCGGCCACCAGTAGCCCGCTGGTGAGCGCCCAGCCCAGGGCTTGCAGGTTGCGCAGCCCTTCCTGATACAGCTGCGGGGCAATCCCGGCCCCGATCAGCAGGGCGAGCAGGGCGATCTCCCGGCGATGGCCGCCCACCGGGCGGCACAGATAAACCAGTGCCGGCAACAGCAGCGCGGCGCTGGGGAAGCTGCGGTAGCGTGCATCCAGCACCAGAGCCAGCATCATCACCGCCCCGGCAAAACCGCTTAGCACCAACCACACCCCGGCCCGGCCGTGCAGCCAGAGGTACAGGCGCGTGCGCCAGCCGTCGCGACTGCTCAGCAGCAGCGTCGCGTGGGCGAGCACCAGCAGGTTCAGCACAATCAGCGCCCCCGCCCACAGCCATTCGCCGGTAAAACGGCTGGTAACCAGCGCCAGTTCCGCGAACAGGGCGATGCAGGCCGCGCCGGTTGCCGCCAGCGGCGGCAAGAGCAGGGCGGCGCGCGATGAACTCGGGCGGCCGGCGAGCAGCAGGCTGGTCGCGAAGAGCAGCAGGCTAAGCGCCAGCCAGGCAGGCCAAAGCGGCAGGTTGGACACCGCGCCGGCGAGGATCGACTTGTCCTGGCGGTCGGCGTCATACAGGCCCCAATAGCCGCCCACCGCGCCTTCGCTGATGCGCTTCCAGGGCTGGTCGAAGGCTTCGATCAGGTTGTAGCGCCAGCCATTCTGCTCGGCCATGGCGACAAAACCGCGGATAAATATGGCCTGGTTGACCCGGCTGGGCAGGGCGGTTTCCCGTTGGCGGCCCTCGCTGGGCCAGCCGGTTTCGCCGATCAGGATGTCCTTGGGGGCGAAGGCGTTGCCGAAGGTCTGGCGTACCTGGGCCACCTCATGCAGCGCGCTGTCGATGCCCGCGGGGTTGTCTTCCCAGTAGGGCAGCAAGTGGATGGTAATAAAGTCCACGGCTGGCGCGACTTCCGGGTGCTTGAGCCAGAACTCCCAGACATCGGCGTAGGTCACCGGCTGCTTGATCTGCGACTTGACCTGCTCGATCAGCGCCACCAGCTGCTGTGCCGTGACCTCTTTGCGCAGCAGTGCCTCGTTACCGACTATGACGGACTGAATGATATCCGGGTGGGCGTTGGCGATCTTGATCAGGCCGGCAATCTCAACCGCTGTGTCAGCTGGGTTGCGACTGACCCAGGCGCCGACTATCAGCTTCAACCCATGCTTGCGAGCGATATTCGGTAGCTCTTCCATGCCAGTCACCGAATAGGTGCGCAGGCACTCGAAACGTTCGGCGAGCAAGGCCAGATCGGCCTCCATGCGTTCGGGGCGCAGTTGTAGCGGCTGGTCGAAGGGCGACTGATC
>DASUOY010000095.1:0-4333 GCA_036276395.1 Pseudomonas sp. | reverse complement strand
CCGTCACGGCGTAGCTCCAGGGCCTCCTGATGCAGCTGCAGGCGAATATTCGCCTGGCTGGCCAGCAGTTCGCACAGCGCCGGCGGGTGCGCCCAGCCGGCTTGCGGGTAGAACAGCCCGCCGGCCGGCAGCTGGATGCCGGCCTGGGCTTCGGCGCTGACCTGGTCGAGGTTGACCAGCAGATCGCTGGGGAAGGCCGCCGCCAGTTGCGCCTGGCGCTGCGCTTCCTTGGCGTCGAGGGCCAGTTGCAGTACCCCGCAGTTGTCCCAGTCCCGGCCTTTTTGCAGGCGTTCGAGCAGGCGCCGGGTGTAACCGAAGCCGCTGACGATCAAGCGCGAGAGCGCCGTGCCGTGGGCCGACAGCTTGAGGTAGAGCACGCCTTGCGGGTTGCCCGAGGCTTCCTGGGCGATGGCGTTATGCCGTTCCAGCAGGCAGACCTGCCAGCCGCGCTGGGCCAGGCTGGCGGCAGTGGCGCAGCCGGCCAGGCCGGCGCCGATCACAATGGCGGTGCGCGGGCCAACAGGCTGCGGTGGGCGAGCAAACCAGGGCTTTTCGGTCGCCTCGGCTGTACCAATAAAACCGCCTTTAAGCACTTCCCATTTTTTCCCCAGGCCCGGTACGCGCTTCATCTTGAAGCCGGCATCGTTCAGCCGGCGGCGCACATAACCGGTGCTGGTAAAGGTGCCCAGGGTGGTGTCGGCTTTGGATAAGCGGGCCAGTTCGGCAAACAGTTCCGGCGTCCACATATCCGGGTTCTTCGCCGGGGCGAAGCCGTCGAGAAACCAGGCGTCGACCTGGGCGTCCAGTTGGCCGAGCAGCTCCAGGGCGTCGCCAATCAGCAGGGTCAGGACGATACGCCCGTCGGCAAATACCAGGCGCTGAAAGCCAGGGTGCAGCGCCACGTACTGTGCCAGTAACTGTGCTGCGAAGGGGGCAAGTTCGGGCCATAAGGCCAGGGCGCGTTGCAGGTCGGCACGGCTTAGCGGGTATTTTTCCACGCTAACAAAGTGCAGGCGCGCACCGGAGGTGGCCTGTTGCTCGAACAACTGCCAGGCGCAGAGAAAGTTCAGGCCGGTGCCGAAACCGGTTTCGCCTATCACCAGTTGCTCGCCGGCAGCCAGCGCGGCAAAGCGTTCCGGCAACTGGTTATTGGCGAGAAACACATAGCGGGTTTCTTCCAGCCCGTTCTCGTTGGAGAAGTAAACGTCGCCGAACTGGGCGCAGAGGGGTTGGCCCTGCTCGTCCCAGTTGAGACTGGCCTGTTGGCGGGTGGTGTTAGGTGTATCGGGCATGCTCGGTACCAAGTGGCGCAGGCGCGCATTCTAGCCGAATGCAGGGCGCCTTCGGACAAAGCCCGTGGCGATCCGCTAGGCTCTGCAGATCATGTCAGGGAGTTGGCTATGTTCGAGTCTGCCGAAATTGGTCACAGCATCGATAAGGAAACTTTCGAGGCCGAGGTGCCGGCGCTGCGCGAGGCCTTGCTGGAGGCGCAATACGAGTTGCAGCAGCAGGGCCGTTTCGCCGTGATCATCCTGATCAACGGCGTCGAGGGGGCGGGCAAGGGCGAGACGGTCAAACTGCTCAACGAATGGATGGATGCGCGGCTGATTCAGGTCAGCACCTTCGATCAGCAGACCGATGAGGAACTGGCCCGGCCACCGGCCTGGCGCTACTGGCGGCAGTTACCGCCCAAGGGGCGCATCGGCATCTTCTTCGGCAACTGGTATAGCCAGATGTTGCAGGGGCGGGTGCATGGGCGGATCAAGAACGCCGTGCTGGATCAGGCTATCGACAGCACATTGGGTCTGGAGCGCATGCTCTGCGACGAAGGTACGCTGATCTTCAAATTCTGGTTTCACCTCTCCAAGCAGCGCATGAAGGCGCGGCTCAAGGCCCTGCAGGACGACCCGCTGCACAGCTGGCGGATCAGCCCGCTGGACTGGCAGCAATCGAAGACCTACGACAAGTACGTCAAGGTTGGCGAACGGGTGCTGCGCCGCAGCAGCCGCGACTATGCGCCCTGGTATGTGGTGGAGGGCGTGGATGAGCATTACCGCAGCCTGACGGTCGGGCGCATTCTGCTCGATGGCTTGCAGGCCGCGCTCAAGGCCGAGTCCAGGCCGCTGCCGCAACCCCATGCGGCGCCGCTGACCTCCAGTCTGGATAACCGCGGCCTGCTCGACAGCCTGGATATGAGCCAGGCATTGGCCAAGGATGATTACGAGGCGCAACTGGTTATCGAGCAGGCGCGCCTGTCCGGGCTCATGCGCGACAAGCGCATGCGCAAGCATTCGCTGGTGGCGGTGTTCGAGGGCAATGATGCCGCCGGCAAGGGCGGGGCGATTCGCCGGGTGATCGGCGCGCTCGATCCGCGCCAGTACCGCATTGTGCCGGTGGCCGCGCCCACCGAGGAGGAGCGCGCGCAGCCCTACCTGTGGCGCTTCTGGCGGCATATTCCGGCGCGCGGCAAGTTCACCCTGTTCGACCGCTCCTGGTATGGCCGGGTGCTGGTGGAGCGGGTCGAGGGGTTTTGCAGCCCGGCCGACTGGCTGCGCGCTTATAGCGAGATCAATGACTTCGAGGAGCAGTTGAGCGGCGCCGGCGTGGTGCTGGTGAAGTTCTGGCTGTCGATCGATCAAGAAACCCAATTAGAGCGCTTCAAGGCCCGTGAGCAGATTCCCTTCAAACGCTTCAAGATCACCGAAGAAGACTGGCGTAACCGCGACAAGTGGCCGCTGTACCGCGACGCGGTGGGCGATATGGTCGACCGTACCAGTACCGAAATCGCGCCCTGGACCCTGGTGGAGGCCAACGACAAGCGTTTTGCCCGGATCAAGGTGCTGCGCACCATCAATCAGGCGCTCGAGGCGGCGTTTGCCAGGGGGTAAGCCAAGTGGGGCTCATTGAGGCGGCAGGCGTGGTCGATACGATGGTTGCGCATACGTCTGCTGAATGATCGTCGCAGGCTTGGATTGTTCGGTCTTATTCTCAACCGAATTCAAACGCCAACAACAATGAGGTGCGGCATGCGTGAAGTGGTGATAGTGGACAGCGTGCGGACTGGTCTGGCCAAGTCCTTCCGTGGCAAGTTCAACCAGACCCGTCCGGACGACATGGCGGCCCATTGCGTCAATGCGCTGTTGGCTCGCACGGGCATCGACCCGGCCCTGGTGGACGATTGCATAGTCGGCGCCGGCTCCAACGAAGGCGCCCAGGGCATGAATATCGGCCGCAATGTGGCGGTATTGTCCGGCCTGGGCACCAAGGTGGCGGGCATGACCCTTAACCGCTTCTGCTCCTCGGGCCTGCAGGCCATCGCCATCGCCGCCAACCAGGTGGCCTCGGGTTGCAGCGATATCATTGTCGCCGGTGGGGTCGAGTCGATCACCATGACGATGAAGAGCATGAACACCGACAACCTGTTCAACCCCATCCTGCAGAAAGATATGCCGGGTATCTACTACCCCATGGGCCAGACTGCCGAGATCGTGGCGCGGCGCTATAACGTCAGCCGCGAAGCCCAGGACGCCTATGCCCTGCAGAGCCAGCAGCGCACCGCGCGGGCCCAGGCCGAGGGGCTGTTCGACGACGAAATCGTGCCGATGGCGGTCAAATATCTGGTCGAGGACAAGGCCACTGGCGAGAAGAAGATCGTCGAGGGCGTGGTCGATCGTGATGACTGCAACCGTGCCGACACTACCTTGGAAAGCCTGGCTTCGCTCAAACCAGTATTCGCCGACGACGGCTCGGTCACCGCCGGCAACGCTTCGCAGCTGTCCGATGGCGCCTCCATGACCCTGGTCATGAGCCTGGAAAAAGCCATCGAACTGGGCCTTAAGCCCAAAGCCTTCTTCCGCGGCTTTACCGTAGCCGGTTGCGAGCCGGACGAGATGGGCATAGGTCCGGTGTTCTCGGTACCCAAGCTGCTCAAGGCTCGCGGCCTGAGCGTGGCCGATATCGACCTGTGGGAACTCAACGAGGCCTTCGCCTCGCAGTGCCTGTATGCCCGCGACCGTCTGGAAATCGACAACGCTAAGTACAACGTCAACGGCGGCTCGATCTCCATCGGCCACCCGTTCGGCATGACCGGCTCGCGCCAGGTTGGCCATCTGGTGCGTGAGCTGCAGCGGCGCAACCTGCGCTACGGCATCGTCACCATGTGCGTGGGCGGCGGTATGGGCGCGACTGGTTTGTTCGAAGCCGTGCGCTAAGAACAATTTCCAGCGAGCGTGCAAACGTAAAAACGGCGCAGCCTAGCTGCGCCGTTTTTTATTTGGGCGGGTTTGTTGGGGGCAGTGTTGGGCTGGCAGGCCCTAGCTGCTTAATGCACTGG
>DASUOY010000094.1:0-3143 GCA_036276395.1 Pseudomonas sp. | reverse complement strand
GATGGTGCGGGCGAGGAAGTAGAACTCGTCCATATCGGCGAACACCACGTTGTGCTGCAACGCGTTGATCAGATCGAGCAGCTCACGCACCGACACCGGCACCTTGGCGGCGCGCATTTCATTAAATAGGTTGAGCAGCATATGTGTGCCCTCATTGGTATCCGTAGGGTGGGTTAGCCGCGCAGCGGCGTAACCCACCATCGATGCCGCAGGCATCGCTTTGGCCGGCTTGTCGGCCGGTTGGTGGGTTACGCTTCGCTAACCCACCCTACAAGAACGTGGCTTAACGCGAAGCGCGACGGCTCATAAAGGCCAGGCGCTCCAGCAGCTGTACATCCTGCTCGTTTTTCACCAGGGCACCGGCCAGGGGCGGGATGGCCTTGGTGGGGTCGCGTTCGCGCAGCACGGCTTCGCCGATATTGTCGGCCATCAGCAGCTTGAGCCAGTCCACCAGTTCGCTGGTGGAGGGCTTCTTCTTCAGGCCCGGGACCTTGCGCACGTCGAAGAACACGTCCAGGGCCTCGGCCACCAGATCCTTCTTGATATTGGGGTAGTGCACGTCGACGATTTTCTGCAGGGTGTCGCGATCGGGGAAGGCGATGTAGTGGAAGAAGCAGCGGCGCAGGAAGGCGTCCGGCAGTTCCTTCTCGTTGTTCGAGGTGATGATGATGATCGGGCGCTGCTTGGCCTTGATCGTCTCGTTAGTCTCGTAAACGTAGAACTCCATCTTGTCGAGTTCTTGCAGCAGGTCGTTGGGGAACTCGATATCGGCCTTGTCGATTTCGTCGATCAGCAGAATCACCCGCTCATCGGACTCGAAGGCCTCCCACAGCTTGCCTTTCTTGATGTAGTTGCGCACGTCGTGGACTTTGTCCGAATCCAGCTGCGAGTCGCGCAGGCGGCTGACCGCATCGTACTCGTACAGACCCTGGTGGGCCTTGGTGGTGGACTTGATATGCCAGGTGATCAGGCGCGCGCCGAAGGATTCGGCCAGCTGCTCGGCGAGCATGGTCTTGCCGGTGCCCGGCTCACCCTTGACCAGCAGCGGGCGCTGCAGGGTGATGGCGGCATTGACCGCGAGCTTGAGGTCGTCGGTGGCGACGTACGACTGGGTGCCTTCGAACTTCATCAGTAAATCCTCGAACGGTAACGCGCAGGGCCATACCCGCGGGTTCAGTAATAGAAAGGCAGACTATAACGCCAGAGCCGGGGCACTGTGAACGCGGACGGCTTATTCAGTCACTGAATGGCGGGTCACCTAATGGCCGTCGCCGCACTGGACGGTTGCCCACGGCCGTCTTAGGCTGAGGGTTTTTCGGCAACCCACGCACAAGGACATCGCCATGAGCCGCATCTTCGCAGACAACGCCCAAGCCATAGGCAATACGCCGCTGGTACGGATCAACCGCCTGGGCCCCAAGGGGGTGACCATCCTGGCCAAGATCGAGGGGCGCAACCCGGCTTATTCGGTGAAGTGCCGCATCGGCGCCAGCATGATCTGGGATGCCGAGGAGCGCGGCGTGCTCAAGCCCGGTATGACCATAGTCGAGCCGACCTCAGGCAACACTGGTATCGGCCTGGCCTTCGTCGCCGCCGCCCGTGGTTACAAGCTGCTGCTGACCATGCCGGCGTCCATGAGCCTGGAGCGGCGCAAGGTGCTCAAGGCCCTGGGCGCCGAGCTGGTGCTGACCGAGCCGGCCAAGGGCATGAAGGGCGCCATCGAGAAGGCTGCGGAAATCGCCGCCTCCGACAGCAGCACCTACTTTATGCCGCAGCAGTTCAACAATCCGGCCAACCCGGCGATCCATGAAAAGACCACGGGCCCGGAGATCTGGAACGACACCGATGGCGCGATCGACGTGCTGGTGGCGGGTGTCGGCACCGGCGGCACCATTACCGGGGTGTCGCGCTATATCAAAAACACCTGCGGCAAGCCGATTCTCTCGGTGGCGGTGGAGCCGATCGGCTCGCCGGTGATCAGCCAGACCATCGCCGGTGATGAAGTCAAACCCAGCCCGCACAAGATCCAGGGTATTGGCGCGGGCTTCGTGCCGAGCAACCTGGACCTGGCCATGGTCGACCGGGTCGAACTGGTCAGCGACGACGAAGCCAAAGAAACCGCCCTGCGCCTGATGCGCGAGGAAGGCATCCTCTGCGGTATCTCCTGCGGCGCGGCGATGGCCGCGGCACTGCGCATCGCTGCCGAGCCGGCCATGCAGGGCAAGACTCTGGTGGTGATCCTGCCGGATTCGGGTGAGCGCTACCTGTCGAGCATGTTGTTTAGCGATATGTTTACCGAGCAGGAACTGCAGCAGTAAGAGTCACGCTGCGTCTGTGAGCGAGCCGCCTTCGGGCTGCTTTTTTGTAGGGTGCGCCGTGCGCACCTGGGCATTTCCCGCTGGTGCGCGCGGCGCACCCTAGGCTTTCGCGGCGCTTGGCCGCACCACCAGCCATAGGGCAATGGCGATCAATATGCCGCCATATAGATAGGCCCAGGACAGCGGCTCATCGAGCAGCAGCGCGCCCCACAGCACGCCGAAGGGCGGGATCAGAAAGGTGGTGGTGCTGGCCTTGATCGGGCCGATATCGGCCAGCAGGCGGAAATACAACACATAGGCGTAGGCCGTGCAGACCAGCCCCAGGCCGGCCAGGGACAGCCATACCTCCAGGCCGCCCCAGCTGGCTGGCGGCTGCACGGCCAGGCTGGCGGCGAACAGGGGCAGCAGAAACAGGCTGGCGCCGCACAGGCTGGCGAAGGCGGTCAGACGGTTATCCAGGCCGCCTTGCTGGCCGATCCAGCGGCGGGTGAGGAAGCCGGCAAAGCCGTAGCAAGTGGTGGCCACCAGGCAAGCGGCCGCGCCCAGCAGCAGGGGCAGGTCGAACTGCACCGGGCCGGTGCGGGTCAGCACCGCGACGCCGAACAGACCGATGGCCACCCCAAAGGCCTTGCTTAGGGTCAGTGCCTCGGCGAAGAACAGCATGCCGATCAGCACCCCCATCATCGGTGTGGTGGCGTTAAGAATCGCCGAATAGCCTGCCGGCAACACCAGCGCCGCCAGGCAGTACATGGCCGAGGGCAGGCCGGCGTTGATCAGGCCGAGCACCAGGCAGGCCTTGAGCTTGCCGCGAAAATCCCAATCGAC
>DASUOY010000093.1:0-4250 GCA_036276395.1 Pseudomonas sp. | reverse complement strand
TCCAGCAGCAAGCGCTCATAGGCATCGGGCACCCGGGCGCTGCGGTAGGTGTCGGAGAAATTCAGCTGCAACGGCCCGCTGCGCAGCTGCATGCCCTTGTCCAGGCCCTGGTCCTTGGTCATCACCTGCAGGGCGATGCCTTCGTCCGGCTGCAGGCGGATGATCAGCTTGTTGCCGATCAGCTGGCGCTGCTCGGGATCGAAGATGTAGTGCGGCGGCGCCTTGAAGTGGATAACGATCTGCGACAGCTTCTGCGCCATGCGCTTGCCGGTGCGCAGGTAGAACGGCACGCCGGCCCAACGCCAGTTGCGGATATCGGCGCGCAGGGCGACGAAGGTCTCGGTGTCGCTGCGGGCATTGGCGTTTTCTTCCTCCAGGTAACCCGGCACCGCCTTGCCATCGCTGCTGCCGGCCACGTACTGGCCGCGCACCACCTGCTGGCTGAGCTGCTCGGCGGTGATCGGCGCCAGGGCCTTGAGCACCTTGACCTTCTCGTCACGAATGCTGTCGGCGGAGAGGTCGCTGGGCGGGTCCATGGCGATCAGGCAGAGCAGTTGCAGCAGGTGGTTCTGGATCATGTCGCGCAGCTGCCCGGCCTGATCGAAATAGCCCCAGCGCCCTTCGATGCCGACCTTCTCCGCCACGGTGATTTCCACATGGGAGATATGGTTCTGGTTCCACTGGGTTTCGAACAGGCTGTTGGCGAAACGCAGGGCGATCAGGTTCTGCACCGTGTCCTTGCCCAGGTAGTGGTCGATGCGATAGATGCGCGTTTCCGGGAAGAACTGCGCCACCGCCTCGTTGACCGCCCGCGACGACGACAGGTCGTGACCGATGGGCTTTTCCAGCACCACTCGGGTGCGCTCGACCAGGCCGACCGCCGCCAGGTTGGTGCAGATGCCGCCATACACCGCGGCCGGGGTGGCGAAGTAGGCGATCAGCCGCTCGCTATTGCCGACCTGCTCGGCCAGGCGCGCATAGGCGTCGGCCTCAAGGAAGTCCATGCCCAGGTAGCTCAGGCGCGCCTGGAAACGCTGCAGCGCCGCTTCATCTATCTCGCTGGCCGGCACATGGCGGCGCAGCTGCTGCTCGATCTGCTGCAGGGGCGGCAGCGGCTCGCCGTCTTCCCGGGCCAGGGCGAGAATCTGCGTATCGGCGTGCAGCAGCCCGGCCCGATCCAGCTGGTAGAGCGCCGGAAACAGCTTGCGCAGGGCCAGATCGCCCAACGCGCCAAACAGAGCAAAGGTACAGGATTCGAGGGTTATCAGAGGCATGATGTTTGTTCTTTTATCAAGTTAAGCTAGAAATACCCGGTAAGCCGGGATTTATCAAGCAAATATGTAGTAATAAAACAACATTTACCCACAAGACGCATTAACATGCTTTTGAAAAACGTAGGCGAGGCAGCCAGCGCAAGGCGCTACGTTAGTAACAGCCTCCGGCTGGTCAAAACGGCGAAAAGCGCAGTTTACGAGCTGTAAATGAGCATTTGAGCCTGTTTTTAACGCCGCGATGGCAACGCAGGTAGTTTTTCAACAGCCTGTTAAAGTGGCCACCGACAGGCCTCACCAGTAGGATAGGCCAGCACTTTCACCGCACCCCGCTAAGGAAAAACCATGGATCGAGTACGCAATCTTCTGGAACAGATCCAGGGCCGACTCGACAGCCTGAACAAGGCCGAACGCAAAGTCGCCGAGGTGATCCTGCACAGCCCGCAGCAAGCCACGCGCCTGAGCATCGCCGCCCTGGCGCAGGCCGCCCAGGTCAGCGAACCCACGGTCAACCGCTTCTGCCGCTCCTTCGGCGTCAGCGGCTACCCGGAACTGAAGATGCAGCTGGCGCAGAGCCTGGCCAGCGGCGCGGCCTATGTCAGCCAGGCGGTCGCAGCCGACGACGCCCCGCAAGACTACACCCGCAAGATCTTCGGCAGCGCCATCGCCTCCCTGGACAGCGCCTGCCAGTCCCTTGACCCGCAGCTGATCAGCCGCGCCGTCGACCTGCTGATCCAGGCTCGCCAGATCCACTTCTTCGGCCTTGGCGCCTCGGCCTCGGTGGCCCTGGACGCGCAACACAAGTTCTTCCGTTTCAACCTCGCGGTCACCGCCCATTCCGACGTGCTGATGCAGCGCATGCTGGCCTCGGTGGCGCATACCGGCGATCTGTTCGTGATCATCTCCTACACCGGGCGCACCCGCGAGCTGGTGGAAGTGGCGCGCCTGGCCCGGGAAAACGGCGCCTCGGTGCTCGGCCTCACCGCCGCCGGCTCGCCCCTGGCCCAGGCCAGCACCCTGAGCCTGAATATCCCGCTGCCCGAGGACACCGACATCTATATGCCGATGACCTCGCGCATCATCCAGCTCACCGTGCTCGACGTGCTGGCCACCGGCATGACCCTGCGCCGTGGCGTGGATTTCCAGCCACACCTGCGCAAGATCAAGGAAAGCCTCAACGCCAGCCGCTATCCGGTGGACGAAGAGCCGCTCTGACCGAGCCCCTGGTGGGCGCAGCGCACCCTACAGGCCGACCGGTGTAGGGTGCGCCGCGCGCACCCGCCAAAGCCGCCCTAGAAAATGTAATCAGTGGTCAGAAAGCTCGATTCGCGGTTGCGGATAATCTCGCTGATCAGCGCCTTGTTGCTCTCCTGGAACTTGGTCGCCACCAGAGTACGGATAGAAAACACCCGCAGCGCGTCATGCACCGACAGGGTGCCCTCGGCCGAGTTCTTGCGCCCGTTGAAGGGGAAGCTGTCCGGGCCGCGCTGGCACTGGGCGTTGATATTGATGCGGCCGACCTGATTGACGAACACATCCACCAGCCGGCCGACCTCGGCCGAATCATTGCCGAAGATGCTCAGCTGCTGGCCGAAGTCGGAATCGAGCACGTAGTCGATCACCGTCTGCAGGTCGCGGTAAGGCACCACCGGCACCAGCGGGCCGAACTGCTCCTCCTGATAGACGCGCATCTGCGCATTCACCGGGTAGAGCAGCGCCGGGTAGAAGAACGACTGCCGCGCCTGGCCGCCACCCGGATTGACCACCTGCGCACCCTTGCCCAGGGCATCGGCCAGCAGCCCCTGGAGAAATTCCACCTTGCCCGGCTCCGGCAGCGGCGTCAGGGCCACTCCCGGCTCCCAGGGCATGCCTGGCTTGAGCGCGGCCAGCCGGGCGCTGAATTTATCGAGAAAGCTATCGACCACATCCTCATGCACGAAGAGGATCTTCAGCGCCGTGCAGCGCTGGCCATTGAACGACAGCGCCCCGGTTAGCGCCTCGCTCACCGCGTTATCCAGATCGACCTGAGGCAGCACTATGCCCGGGTTCTTCGCATCCAGCCCCAGGGCCGCGCGCAGGCGGTGCGGGCGCGGATGGAGCTTCTTCAGGTCGCTGGCGCCCTTGTGCGTGCCGATAAAGGCGAATACATCGACCTTGCCGCTGGCCATCAGGGCGCTGACGGTCTCCCGGCCGCTGCCGTAGATCACGTTGATCACCCCGGCCGGGAAGCTGTCGCGAAATGCCTCGAGCAACGGACGGATCAGCAGCACGCCGAACTTGGCCGGTTTGAACACCACGGTATTGCCCATGATCAGCGCCGGGATCAGGGTGGTGAAGGTCTCGTTCAAGGGGTAGTTGTAGGGCCCCATGCACAGGGTCACGCCCAGGGGCACACGGCGGATCTGGCCGAGGCAATCCTGCTCCAGTTCGAAGCGGCTGGAGCGCCGATCCAGCGCCTTCAGGGCCTCGATGGTGTCGACTATGTAATCGCAGGTACGGTAGAACTCCTTTTCCGAGTCCTTGAGGTTCTTGCCGATCTCCCACATCAGCAGCTTGACCACCGCCCCGCGCTGCTCGCGCATGCGCCCGAGAAAGGCCTCCACATGCTGGATGCGCTCGGCCACCCGCAGGTTCGGCCACAACCCCTGACCGTTGGCATAGGCGCGCACCGCGGCATCCAGGGCGCCCAGCGCCGCCTCGGCATCGAGGCGCGGCGTGCTGCCGAGAATCACCTGGCGATCACCCTCCTCGCCGGTCAGAAATACCGGGCTGCGCACCTCTGCCAAGGGGCCATCCCAGCAGCGCAACTGGCCATCGACCAGGTACTCGCGCTGCTCAATGGGCGCGTCGGGGCGGTAGGCCTCGGGAATCTCGGCCAGGGTTGGAAACAGCGTCGCAAGGCGATCAGGAATAGTCATGCCAGTAACCCCTTAAACCCGAATCCGCTCGGCGCAAGCGCCTGGCAGATCGGCGATGATG
>DASUOY010000092.1:0-3629 GCA_036276395.1 Pseudomonas sp. | reverse complement strand
CTGGAGAACCCAGCAACGATCAGGGAGCCATAAGGCTCCCTTTTGTTTGGCTATACCGAAATACCGCGTCCAGGTGCCTCAGCAACTCGCGCATCTCGCCTGGCAGCAAGCGCTGCCTAAAGGAACGACGCAGTGGGATAGAGGAGTCCATTTCATTGCGCTACTCAGGCAGAGTATGTGAGCCCCCCGAAGCCTAGCCAAGTGCAAACAGCCGTGTGATCCCCAGCAAGCGGCAGACCAACGGCCCAGTCACCCGGCAAGCGCTTTCTATACTGAAAGCCTTACCCACACCGCTGGAGCCACACAATGCGCCGTCTTGCCGTTTTTCTTGCTACCGCTCTACTCAGCACCTCGCTCTGGGCCATGCACTGCCCGGCGGATATGGCCAAGATCGATGAGTTGCTGAAAACCGACCCGCCAGGCGACGCCACGGTACTCGCACAAGTACAAAAACTGCGCGCCGAAGGCGAAGCGCTGCACAAGGCCGGCAACCATGGCCAGTCGGTCAAGGTGCTGGGTGAAGCCCTGCAATTGCTCGAAGCCAGCGAATAGCCCGAGCAGTTAGGCGATTACAGCCTGCCCCAGCAGGCTTAGCGCCAGGCGACGAACCTGGGCCAGGTCTATGGGTTTGGCCAGGCAGGCCTGGGCGCCACGTCGGCGCGCCTCGATAAAGATCGCCTCATCGGCAGCAGCGCTGATCACCAGCACGGGCACGCCCTGCAAGCGCGGGTTTAGGCGCATGCTGTCGAGCACCAGCAGGCCATCGCCATCGGGCAGGTCAAGATCGAGCAGCAACAGGGTTGGCGTGTGCTGCTCCAGCTCGGCCATGGCCCGCTGAATAGAACCCACGCCGCGCACTTCGGCGAACTCGCGCAAGGCTTCCTGCAACACCTTCAGGCAGGCGGGGTGATCCTCCACGCACAGCACCTGCGCCAACGCCTGGGGCTGCGGCGACTCCTGCACGCGGCTCGGCGCCGCGGCCAACCCTGGCGCGGCGGCGCCGGGCAGGTCGATCCAGAAGCGGCTGCCGCTGCCCGCGGCGCTGCTGAAACCTATTTCGCCGCCCATCAGGCTGGCCAGCTCACGGCACAACACCAGACCGATGCCGGTGCCGGGGATGCTGGAATTCTCCCGTCCCAGGCGCTGGAACGGCTGGAACAGATTGGCCTGCTGCTCGGCGCTCAAGCCCGCACCGCTGTCCTCGACCCATAGTCGCACGCAGTCCGAACGCACCTCGTAACCCATGCTGATCAGCCCTTGCGGGCTGTTGTACTTGATCGCATTGGACAGCAGATTGAGCATCACCTGGCGCAGGCGCCGCGCGTCCGCCTGCACATAGAGGCCGGCATCCGTCTCGGCCGATACCTGCAGCTGCAACTGGCGCTGCTGCACCTCCGGTTGCACCAGTTCGGCACAACCATGCAGCAGCGCGCAGACCTCCACGGGCTGCAGGTTCAGTTGCTGGCGGCGACTTTCGATACTCGACAGATCGAGAATATCGTCCACCAGCGAGGTCAGGTGACGGCTGGCGTTGACTATCTCGCGGGCGTAATCGGCTTCCTGCTGGGCGCCGGGCTTGTCCTGCACTTCCATCTCGATCAACTGGCCAAAGCCGTAGATCGCATTGAGCGGCGTGCGCAGCTCATGGCTCATGCTGGACAGGAAGCGGCTCTTGGCCTGGCTGGCCGCCTGGGCATCCAGGCTGGCGCGGCGCAGATCCTCCTGCACCTGCTTGAGCCGGGTGATGTCGACGTGGGTGCCGGCGATGCACAGGGTGTGCCCCTCGGCATCACGCTCCAGCACCTTGCCGCGGCTCAGCAGCCAGGCGTATTCACCCTGGGCGTCGGCGTAGCGGTACTCGGCCTCGAACTGATCCTCGCCACTGGCGGCGAACAGCTGACGCAGATGACGGACACGCTCCAGATCATTGGGGTGCACGCGCTGGTTGAACTCACTGAAGCTCATGCGCTCCTGAGACAAACCGAAACGCTTGAGAAAGTGCGGGCTGAGCTTGATGGTCATGCTCGGCGCGTCGACTTCCCAGAGGCTTTCCGTGGTGCTTTCCAGCACCAGCTGGAGAATGCGTTGCGCCTCCAGGCGCTCGGTTTCACTGAGCTGCAACTGCTCGCCGGTGTGCTGCACCGCCTCGGCCATGCTGCTCAGCTCGGCGATCTGGCTAGGTGGCGCGCTGGGCTGGAAGTCGCCACGGCCCAGCTGGCGCATCATCCCGACTATGCCGTCAATCGGTTGCACCAGCTGCTCGCTCAGGCGCCGCGAACGCAGCCACATCAAGGCAAAGAACAGCATATAGAACAGCAGCAAACCGGCGATCAGCAGGTAGCCGATATGCAGGTAGCGCTCGGCCAGGCGATTGGTCTCGCGGAAGATATTTTCCTCATCCACCACCAGCAGCAAGCGCCAACCGGTTTGCGGAATTTCGCTCCAGGCCATCAGCTGCTTGCGCCCGCCGAGCATGACCTCCTGCACATTGCCCTGCCCGGCCGCCATGGCCGCTAACAGCGGCTGCATCTCGGCGCGCTTGGCCAGGCTGAAATCCTCGGGTTTGAGCACCTCACGGCGCACCGCCTCGGCATAGGAATACTCGGTCAGCTCGCGCAGGCCGAAATCCTCTTCACCGGCACTCGGCAAGGCCATGATGTTGTGATCGCGGCTGACCAACATGGCATAGCCCTGCCAGGGCACATCCAGCTCGCCGATTTCCGCCAGCATCTGCCCAACCGTGATATCCAGGCCGACCACGCCCTCTAGAAAGTCACCGCTATACACCGGCGCCACCGCCGACATCATCCAGCCCAAGCCAGCCGGATCGAGATAGACATCGGTCCAGGCCACCTTGCGCTCTGGGTTGTGCTTGGCATCGGCCAGGTAATAGAAGTTGTAATCGGGTATCACCATGTCATGGGGATACTGTTCGGGGGTGATAAAGAAGGGATAGATACGGTTGTAGCTGTCCCAACTATTGAAATAGGACGCCGCGACCAACGGGTTGGCGGCCTGGATCGAACGCATCAAGGGGTCGATCTGCGACAGGCGCAGCGCCTTGGCGTGATCCTGCTGCGCCAGCGGCGTGCTGTTGGCATAAAAGGATGCCGCACGGCCGTCGTCACTATGGCTGTAAAACACCCCGCTGTCGGTCACCCGGTGACGCTGACGCTCCAGGGCATCGGGCTGAAAATCCCTGTTGCTCAAGGCATTGACGGTGGCATCGCGAAATATCTGCACCTGCGCCTCGACCGAGCGTAAACGCCCATCGATCACCTGGCCTTCACGCATCACCGCCGCCGACAAATCGCCCAGGGCACTCTGCTGCAAATGTTCGACTTGCGCATCGCGTATCGCCGAATTGCTCAGCAGATACACCGCGATCAATACCGACTCCACCAGCACCAACGGAATCAAGGCACTCTGCACAAAGGCGCGCCAGATCCACTGACGCAAGGGGTAATGCGGTGCGCGGGCCATACAAGGGTCTCATCCAGAAGACGGGCAAGCATATAAGTTGCTAATCATAGCCGCCCGCGCGCCCTAACGTGCGCATTGCGCGCTGCAAAGGCCTGTACCATGCCCCTCGGTTTCAATCTATGTGCCGGATACACCAGGGCATACAC
>DASUOY010000091.1:0-14295 GCA_036276395.1 Pseudomonas sp. | reverse complement strand
GGGCATTGCGCAGGTGCTCCTGCTTGAGCCCCTGGATATAGGCATACAGCGCCTTGTCGCTCTGGATAGCGTGTTTACCCGCGTAGGAACGGGCCAGGTAATCACCCAGGCGCTGCTCGGCGATCAGCCGGCGGATCTGCTCTTGTAGCTGGGCTGGGTAGCCTTGCAGGTATTTCAGCGGGGTCATAGTGCGGCTGCGGGTGGAACCTGGGCCGCGCAGTATGCCGCAATTGCCCTCGCCCCCGGCGGCCGGCTATCTGCCGCTGGGCGCCTGTAGCACAATGCAGTCCGTCACCCGCCCAGAGCCGACCGATGAAACTCATACTGCCCCTAGGTCTTCTGCTCGGCGCCCTGCTGGCCGCGTTCTGGCTCGGCGGGCCGCGCATAGCCGTCGACAGCCCCGTGGCCAGCGCCGCCCTGCCCATTGATCTGGAGCGCCACCTGGCCGCTGGCGAAGCCCGTTACGCGGATATAACCCCCGGCGCCGAGAAGACCATCCACTGGGCCCACAGCGATAAGCGCCAGACCGAACTGGCGATCATCTACCTGCACGGCTTCTCCGCCACCCGCCAGGAAACCGCCCCGCTCAGCGACCTGCTGGCCAGGCAACTGGGGGCAAACCTGTTCTACACCCGCCTGAGCGGTCACGGCCGCAGCGGCGCGGCCATGGCCGAAGCCAGCGTCAGTGACTGGTTGCAGGACAGCCAGGAGGCCCTGCAGATTGGCCGGCGCCTGGGCCGCCAGGTGCTGGTGATCGGCACCTCGACCGGCGCCACCCTGGCCACTTGGCTGGCCTTGCAGCCAGGCACCGAGGACGTGCGCGCCTATGTGCTGATCTCGCCCAACTTCGCCCCCAAGGACCCCGCCGCCAGCGTACTGACCTGGCCCTGGGCCGAGCATTTCGTGCCCCTGCTGCTGGGCCGCGAATACCAGTGGCAACCGCACAACGCCCTGCAGGCGCGCTACTGGAGCCATAGCTACCCGGTGCAGGCGCTGCTGCCGATGATGGCGCTGGTCAAGCATGTGCGTGAACAGCCGCTGGAGCGCATCGCGGCGCCCATGCTGGTGATCTACTCCAGCGCCGATCAGGTGGTCAGCCCGGCCGCCATCGAGTCGGCCTTTGCCCGCTTCGGCTCAGCCCACAAGCAGCTGCTGGCCCTGACGGACAGCCAGGACCCCTCGCACCATGTGCTGGCCGGGGACATCCTCTCGCCCCGGGACACCCCGCGGCTACAGGCGGCCATCCTCGACTTTATTGAGAAACTGCCGCCGCCTCGCCCAAGCGACACGGCGCAGCGCTGATGGCGCAAGGCTGCCCCGCCAGGTAACTGCGGTAGATCTGCAGCAACTGCTCGACCTGCAGACGGCAGGCCTGCGCCCGGCACTGGCCATTGAAGCCGAAGCCACTGCGCTCGGCCTCGGCCAGGCGGATATACAGCGCCGGCCACTCACTGGCCGGCGCATCGGCCGGGGTAAACAGCAGCCGGCCATCGCGCTGCAGCAATGGCGCGCCGAGCGCCGCGTAGTCAAAGACAAACAGCAGCGTACGCGAGACCTTGGTGCTGCACTCGGCGCGGCTCAGGCACTGCTGCGGATCGCTCACTGGCGGCGCGCTCGGCGCAACTACCGGCCGCGCGGCTTGCCCGGCGCAGCCGACCAGCAGGGCGCAAAGCATCGGCAGCAGCACCCTGCTGGCGGAAGGCCTGCACGCCCGAGGCCGACGCAATACTGCTTTGCCAGCGCAAAACCATTGGCCAACCCCGTGGTTAGGCGGCGAAACCTCGGCCGCCGACCGCCCGCCTGTCGGATAGTTCCGTCCGAAAAAACCCTCAGCGGCATATTTCTTCCAAAAAACTGACGCTTCTCGCAAAAAACTCTCCTTAGTTATCAAGGCACGAATTTTTTCGCGCCATTTTCCCCGCGCCAATTATTACTGGCCCAATAATGGCCAAACGGAAAAACAGCATTTATTTGGCGCCAATAAAACATTAACAAGCCCGAACTTCGGACGTATAAAGCCCTCAGCGCGATGGCTCCTTGGCCTTCGAGCGGTGCGGCAACACAGCCGCCTCCCCTAGCCCTAACTTTTAGTTCGAGCGCACAGGCCGGAATGCCGAGTACATAACTACTGACTCGAGGATGAGATAAGCCCGACTGAAAGTTCTCAATTGAGAACTCAGTCAATGATCGATCTTGCAACCTGGAACCTCACCATCCCTGTCGGCGTGCCGGCAACCACCATCTCAACCCCCCTGCTGGTGGGCGGCTATCAGGACGACTACTTCAAGTCCGACGCCGCCAGCATATTCTTCTGGGCGCCCGTCAATGGCACCACCACCAGCAACGCCAGCTACCCGCGCAGCGAACTGCGCGAAACCTTCGCCGACGGCAAACTGCGCAACTGGACCTACCCGAGTGCCGACAACTACCTGAGCGCCACCCTCAAACTCAACCAGGTGCCCTCCTCCGGCCGGGTGGTGATTGGCCAGATCCATGGCTACAAAAACAACATGCCCATGCTCAAGCTGGAGTACCAGTACAAGGAGAGCACCGCCACCGGCACGGTGGTGGCCAAGTTGCGCATGATTCCCGACGGCGTGGTGCAGACGGTGTTCCTGGCCAGCGGCATCGCCCTCAACCAGGAACTCAGGTACAGCATCCACCTGACGCCCAACGGCACCCTGGGACTAACCGTCAATGCCGCGAAGTGGAATGCCCGTCTGAACAAGGGCTGGGCCACCCACCTGCTGTATTTCAAGGCCGGGGTCTATCCCCAGGACAACACCGGCTATGAAACCGAAGCCGGCAGCGCGACCTTCTACAAGCTAAAGATCGAACACCGCCCCTTACCCATCACCAGCAACTGAAAGAAAAAAGCCCGCTCAATAAGCGGGCTTTTTTATTGCGGCAACGCCTGGGGCTTAGTTGACCTTGGCGGCCAGCTCACCCTTGGCATAACGCTGGAACATGCCTTCCAGGGAGATCGGCTTGATCTTCGAGGCGTTGCCAGCGGTGCCGAAGGCTTCGTAGCGGGCGATGCAGATATCGCGCATGGCGGTGACGGTGGCGCCGAAGAACTTGCGCGGGTCGAACTCGCTCGGGTTGGTGGCCATCAGGCGACGCATGGCACCGGTGGACGCCAGGCGCAGGTCGGTGTCGATGTTGACCTTGCGCACGCCGTACTTGATGCCTTCGACGATTTCCTCGACCGGTACGCCGTAGGTTTCTTTGATGTCGCCGCCGTACTGGTTGATGATCGCCAGCCACTCTTGCGGTACCGAACTCGAGCCGTGCATCACCAGGTGGGTGTTGGGGATGCGCTTGTGGATTTCCTTGATGCGGTCGATGGCGAGGATGTCACCGGTCGGCGGCTTGGTGAACTTGTAGGCGCCGTGGCTGGTGCCGATGGCGATGGCCAGGGCATCGACCTGGGTACGCTTGACGAAGTCGGCGGCTTCTTCCGGGTCGGTCAGCATCTGGCTGTGATCGAGCACGCCTTCGGCGCCAACGCCGTCTTCTTCGCCGGCCATACCGGTTTCCAGGCTGCCCAGGCAACCCAGCTCACCTTCCACGGACACGCCGCAGGCGTGGGCGAAGGCAACGGTCTGCTGGGTGACGCGCACGTTGTAGTCGTAGTCGGCCGGGGTCTTGCCGTCTTCCTTCAGCGAGCCGTCCATCATCACCGAGGAAAAACCCAGCTGGATCGAGCGCTGGCACACGTCCGGGCTGGTGCCGTGGTCCTGGTGCATGCACACCGGGATATGCGGGAATTCTTCGATGGCAGCCAGGATCAGGTGGCGCAGGAAGGGCGCACCGGCGTATTTGCGGGCACCGGCGGAAGCCTGGACGATCACCGGGGAATCGGTCTTGTCGGCCGCTTCCATGATCGCGCGCATCTGCTCGAGGTTGTTGACGTTGAAGGCCGGCACGCCGTAGCCGAATTCGGCGGCGTGGTCGAGCATCTGGCGCATGCTGATAAGTGCCATGGTGTTCTTTCTCCCGGTGGGGCTCGTTAATCGTGCAAGCCTGCCGCAGGGGCAGGCGCTATTCAAGTTATTGGAGACCAGGGGTTGCCTGGCCTCTATTCAATCCGTAACCCGGAGATCCAGTGGCGGGTTACGCCGCTACGCGACTAACCCACCCTACGCCTTGGCGCGCAGCTCCAGCACCTCGACCGCCGGCAGCACCTTGCCCTCGACGAACTCGAGGAAGGCACCGCCACCGGTGGAAATGTAGGAGATATTCGCGGCCACGCCGTATTTGTCGATGGCCGCCAGGGTGTCGCCACCACCGGCGATGGAGAACGCCGGGCTGGCGGCGATGGCCTGGGCCAGCACCTTGGTGCCGTTGCCGAACTGGTCGAACTCGAACACCCCGACCGGGCCGTTCCACAGAATGGTGCTAGAGGCCTTGAGCATCTCGGCGAACTGCGCAGCAGTCTGCGGGCCGATGTCGAGGATCATATCGTCGTCCGCGACTTCGCTAATCAGCTTGACCGTAGCCGCCGCGCTTTCGGCGAACTCCTTGGCCACCACCACGTCCACCGGCAGCGGCACGCTGACCTTGGCCGCGATGGCCTTGGCGGTGTCGAGCAGGTCGGCCTCGTACAGCGACTTGCCGACCGGGTAACCGGCGGCGGCGAGGAAGGTGTTGGCGATGCCGCCACCGACTATCAGCGAGTCACAGATATCGGCCAGGGAGTTGAGCACGTCGAGCTTGGTCGACACCTTGGAGCCGGCGACGATGGCCACCATCGGCCGTGCCGGCTTGTCCAAAGCCTTGCCCAGGGCGTCCAGCTCGGCAGCCAGCAGCGGGCCGGCTGCGGCAACCTTGGCGAACTTGGCCACGCCATGGGTGGAACCCTGGGCGCGGTGGGCGGTGCCGAAGGCGTCCATGACGAACACGTCGCACAGGGCGGCATATTGCTGGGCCAGCTCGTCGGTGTTTTTCTTCTCACCCTTGTTGAAGCGCACGTTCTCCAGCAGCACCAGCTCGCCCGGCGCCACCTCGACGCCGCCGAGGTAGTCCTTGACCAGCGGCACGTCGCGGCCCAGGGCCTTGCTCAGGTAAGCGGCCACCGGCGCCAGGCTGTCGGCCTCGCTGTACACGCCTTCTTCCGGACGCCCCAGGTGCGAACAGACCAGCACCGCCGCGCCTTTTTCCAGGGCCAGCTTGATGGTAGGCAGGGAGGCGAGGATGCGCGCATCGCTCTTTACCACGCCGTCCTTTACCGGGACGTTGAGGTCTTCGCGGATCAGCACGCGCTTACCGGCGAGGTCGAGGTCGGTCATCTTCAGAACGGTCATAAATCAGTCCTTCACGGAGGCTTGGGTAGTCAGGGAAAGGAAATGTTCGGCGACATCGAGCATGCGGTTGGCAAAGCCCCATTCGTTGTCGAACCAGGCCAGCAGGTTGACCAGCCGCGGGCCGGAGACCCGGGTCTGGCTGCCGTCGACAATCGCCGAATGCGGGTCATGGTTGAAATCGCAGCTGGCGTGGGGCAACTCGGTGTAGGCCACCAGGTTCTTTAGCGGGCCGCTCTCGGCGGCCTGGCGCAACACCGCGTTGATCTCCTCGGCACTGGTGTCGCGGCTGGTCAGCAGGCAGATATCCAGGCACGACACATTGACCGTCGGCACCCGAATAGCTTTGGCCTGGATGCGCCCGCTTAGTTCCGGCAGCAGGCGCTCGATACCGCGGGCCAAGCCGGTGGATACCGGAATCACCGACTGGAAGGCCGAGCGGGTGCGGCGCAGGTCTTCGTGGTGGTAGGCGTCGATCACCGGCTGGTCGTTCATCGCCGAGTGAATGGTGGTGATGGACACATACTCCAGCCCCACCGCCTCATTCAGCAGCTTGAGCAGCGGCACCCCGCAGTTGGTGGTGCAGGAGGCGTTCGACACCAGCTGCTCGGCACCCGTCAGGCAGGCCTGGTTGACGCCGAACACCACGGTGGCGTCGATATCCGCCTCGCTGGCCATGGGTTGGGACAGCAGCACCCGCGGCGCGCCTGCGTCGATAAAACGCTGGGCCTGTGCGCGGCTGGTGTACTGGCCGGAGCATTCCAGCAGCAGGTCGATATCCAGCGCCGCCCAGTCGATGGCCTCGGGCTCGCTCTGGCGCAACACCTTTACGCAATCGCCATTGATATGCAGGCAGTCGCCATCCACCCGCACTTCGCCGGGAAAGCGCCCGTGGGTGGAGTCGAAGCGGGTCAGGTATTCGATGCTGGCCTGGT
Organism: Pseudomonas sp.; assembly: GCA_036276395.1. Taxonomy (GTDB): domain Bacteria; phylum Pseudomonadota; class Gammaproteobacteria; order Pseudomonadales; family Pseudomonadaceae; genus Aquipseudomonas. Next base: position 8,057 of record DASUOY010000091.1, on the reverse strand, counting down.
CGGCCAGATCGTTCAGCGCGACTATCTCCAGGCTCGCCCCGTTACCGCGCTCATGCAGTGCGCGCAGCACGCAGCGGCCGATGCGGCCGTAGCCGTTAAGGGCAACTCGGTAGGGACGATTGGACATGGCGATCTCGATGGGGAACCGTAGGATGGGTTAGCCGCACAGCGGCATAACCCATCATTCGCCGGATCAGGCGTCCAGCAGCTCGGCGGCGGTTTCCAGGATGTTTTCGACGGTGAAGCCGAAGTGCTCGAACAGCGCCGGGGCCGGGGCCGACTCACCGAAGGTGGTCATGCCGATGATGCGGCCTTCCAGACCGACATACTTGTACCAGTAGTCGGCGTGGGAGGCCTCGATGGCGATCCGCGCACCGACCTGAACCGGCAGCACGGCCTGCTTGTAGCCGGCGTCCTGCTGGTCGAACACGCTGGTGGACGGCATCGACACCACGCGCACCTTGCGGCCTTGCTCGCTGAGCTTCTCAAACGCAGATACGGCCAGGCCGATTTCCGAACCGGTGGCGATCAGGATCAGTTCCGGCTCGCCGGCGCAGTCTTTGAGCACGTAGGCGCCGCGGGCCACATCGGCCAGCTGCTGGGCACTGCGCGACTGGTGCGGCAGGTTCTGCCGGCTGAAGATCAGCGCGGATGGGCCGTCATTGCGCTCGATGGCGTATTTCCACGCCACCGCCGACTCCACGGCGTCGCATGGGCGCCAGGTGTCCAGGTTCGGCGTGCCACGCAGGCTGGCCAGCTGCTCGATCGGCTGGTGGGTTGGGCCGTCTTCGCCCAGGCCGATGGAGTCGTGGGTAAATACGTAGAGCACGCGCTTTTTCATCAACGCAGACATACGCACGGCATTGCGCGCGTATTCCATAAAGATCAGGAAGGTCGCGCCGTACGGCACGAAGCCGCCGTGCAGGGCCACGCCGTTCATGATCGCGCTCATGCCGAACTCGCGCACGCCGTAGAACATATAGTTGCCAGAGGCATCTTCGGCGGAGACGCCCTTGCAGCCCTTCCACAGGGTCAGGTTGGAGCCGGCGAGGTCCGCCGAGCCACCGAGGAATTCCGGCAGCAGCGGGCCGAAGGCGTTCAGCGCATTCTGGCTGGCCTTGCGGCTGGCGATGGTTTCGCCCTTCTCGGCGACTTCCTGGATATAGGCGGCGGCTTTGGCGGCGAAGTCGGCCGGCAGCTCACCGGCGATGCGGCGCTTGAATTCGCTGGCCAGCTCCGGATAGGCGGCGGCGTAGGCGGCAAAGCGCTGGTTCCACTCGGCTTCGGCGGCGGCGCCGGCGGCCTTGGCGTCCCACTCGGCGTAGATTTCGGCGGGGATTTCGAACGGGCCATGGTTCCAGCCCAGGGTGGCGCGGGTCAGGGCTATTTCGTCAGTGCCCAGCGGCGCGCCGTGGCACTCTTCCTTGCCCTGCTTGTTCGGCGAACCGAAGCCGATGGTGGTCTTGCAGCAGATCAGGGTCGGCTGCGCGCTCTTGCGCGCGGTGTCGATGGCGATCTTGATCTCTTCGGCATCGTGGCCGTCGACATTGCGGATCACCTGCCAGCCGTAGGCTTCGAAGCGCTTGGGGGTGTCGTCGGTGAACCAGCCGTGCACTTCGCCGTCGATGGAGATGCCGTTGTCATCGTAGAAGGCGATCAGTTTGCCCAGGCCCAGGGTGCCGGCCAAGGAGCAGACTTCATGGCTGATGCCTTCCATCATGCAACCGTCGCCGAGGAAGGCGTAGGTGAAGTGGTCGACGATCTGGTGGCCGTCACGGTTGAACTGCGCGCCCAGCACCTTCTCCGCCAGGGCGAAACCCACGGCGTTGGCGATGCCCTGGCCGAGCGGGCCGGTGGTGGTCTCCACGCCCGGGGTGTAGCCGTATTCCGGGTGGCCCGGGGTGCGGCTGTGCAGTTGGCGGAACTGCTTGAGGTCTTCGATGCCGAGGTCGTAGCCGGTCAGGTGCAACAGCGAGTAGATCAGCATCGAGCCGTGGCCGTTGGACAGCACGAAGCGGTCACGGTCGGCGAAGCTCGGGTTGCTCGGGTTGTGCTTGAGGTAGTCGCGCCACAGCACTTCGGCGATATCCGCCATGCCCATAGGCGCACCGGGGTGGCCGCTGTTGGCCTTTTGCACGGCATCCATGCTCAGGGCACGAATGGCATTGGCTCGCTCACGACGGCTGGGCATCACTGAATCTCCTACGGGCTGCTTGGGCAACTGGGGGTCGAAAAAGGCGGCCATTTTCGCCCAGGGGCCCCTCCCGGGGCAATGACAGATAGTCGCAGGGCCACGCTTTTCTGGCCCAGACGCCAGCAATATCAATATCAAAACTTTTTGATATTGATATTGCTGGATGAAAAATGACCGACTAGACTGCCCAGCCTATGAATATGCGCGCCACCAACCTCGCCTTCGAACCAGTCGACGCCCTCGCCGCCCTGTGCAAGGCGGCGGGTGATCCGCTGCGCCTGAACGTGCTGCGCGCCCTGTGCAACGACTCCTTCGGTGTGCTGGAGCTGGCGCAGATCTTCGCCGTGGGCCAGTCGGGCATCAGCCACCACCTCAAGGTGCTGGCCCAGGCCGGCCTGGTGGCCACCCGCCGCGAAGGCAATGCGATCTTCTACCGCCGCGCCCTGGCGCAGGGCGAACAGCTGGGCGGCACCCTGCACAGCGCCCTGCTCGATGAGGTCGACGGCCTGCAGTTGCCCGCCGCGGTACAGGGGCGGATTGCCGAGGTGCACCAGCAGCGCGCGGCGGCCAGCCAGGAATTCTTCGCCCGCAGCGCGGCCAGCTTCCAGGCCCAGCAGGACCTGATCGCCGGCCTGCCGCAATACCGCGACAGCCTGCTCAGCCTGCTCGACTCCCTGGCGTTTGCGCCCGCGGCCAGCGCCCTGGAAATCGGCCCCGGCGATGGCAGCTTTCTGCCCGAACTGGCCAAGCGCTTCGCCCAGGTCATGGCCCTGGACAACAGCCCGGCCATGCTCGAACTGGCCCGCCAGCGCTGCCAGCAGGACGGTCTGGGCAATGTCCAGCTGCAACTGGCCGACGCTCTGCATGACGACTACCCGGCCGCCGATTGCCTGGTGCTGAATATGGTCCTGCACCATTTCGCCGCCCCGGCCGAGGCCCTGAAACAGCTGGCCCAGCGGGTCAAGCCCGGCGGCAGCCTGCTGATCAGCGAACTGTGCAGCCACAACCAGAGCTGGGCCCGCGAGGCCTGTGGCGATCTGTGGCTGGGTTTCGAACAAGATGATTTGGCCCGTTGGGCCAGCGCCGCCGGGCTTGTGCCCAGCGAGAGCCTGTATATCGGCCTGCGCAATGGTTTTCAGATTCAGCTGCGGCACTTTGCCCAGCCCCATGCAAACATCGGCCTGCGGGCCTCAGTCAGCGCCAATCAATAGGAAAACTGATCGATGAGCGAATACGCCCTCTTTACCTCCGAGTCCGTCTCCGAAGGCCATCCGGACAAGATCGCCGACCAGATCTCCGATGCGGTGCTGGATGCCATCATCACCCAGGACAAGCACGCCCGCGTGGCCGTGGAAACCCTGGTCAAGACCGGTGTGGCGATTGTCGCCGGTGAAGTCACCACCAGCGCCTGGGTCGACCTGGAGCAGATCGTCCGCGACGTGATCTGCAATATCGGCTACACCAGCAGCGACGTCGGCTTCGACGGCGCCACCTGCGGCGTGCTGAACATCATCGGCAAGCAGTCCCCGGACATCAACCAGGGCGTCGACCGCGCCAAGCCGGAAGACCAGGGTGCAGGCGACCAGGGCCTGATGTTCGGCTACGCCAGCAACGAAACCGACGTGCTGATGCCGGCGCCAATCTGCTTTAGCCACCGCCTGGTGGAGCGCCAGGCCGAGGCGCGCAAGTCCGGCCTGCTGCCGTGGCTGCGCCCGGACGCGAAATCCCAGGTCACCTGCCGCTACGAGAACGGCCAGGTGGTCGGCATCGACGCCGTGGTGCTGTCCACCCAGCACAACCCGGAAGTGAAATACGAAGACCTGCGCGAAGGCGTGATGGAGCTGATCGTCAAGCACGTGCTGCCGGCCGAGCTGCTGCACAAGGACACCCAGTTCCATATCAACCCGACCGGCCAGTTCATCATCGGTGGCCCGGTGGGCGACTGCGGCCTGACCGGGCGCAAGATCATCGTCGACTCCTACGGCGGCATGGCCCGTCACGGCGGCGGCGCGTTCTCCGGCAAGGACCCATCCAAGGTCGACCGTTCGGCGGCCTATGCCGGTCGTTACGTGGCCAAGAACATCGTTGCCGCCGGTTTGGCCGAGCGCTGCGAAATCCAGGTGTCCTACGCCATCGGCGTGGCCCAGCCGACCTCGATCTCGATCAACACCTTCGGCACCCACAAGATCGCCGAAGACAAGATCATCCAGCTGGTGCGCGAGGTGTTCGACCTGCGCCCCTACGCCATCACCAAGATGCTCGACCTGCTGCACCCGATGTACCAGGACACCGCGGCCTACGGCCACTTCGGCCGCACCCCGGCGCAGAAGACCGTCGGCGACGACAGCTTCACCACCTTTACCTGGGAAAAGACCGACAAGGTCGCCGACCTGCGCGCCGCCGCCGGCCTGTAAGGCCAACCCGGACGCAATAAAAATGGCCGGGAGCCATTTTTAACCTCGCGCAGCGACGACCCGAAAGGTGGCCATCAGGGATGGCAGACAATAAAAAACCCGCTACGGCGGGTTTTTTATTGCGCGGGCAAATTGGCTCACGAGCCCGGCAGGTCCGGCACAAACCAATAGGCCTTGTTGGCGAAGGGCTGTCCCGGCGGCAGGCCGGGGTTGGCGATACGCAGAATGCGCCGCTTATCCAGCTGGAAACTCTGGATGACCGCGCCATATTCCTCGGCGAACAAGCGGTCGAGGGTGCCATCGGCAACCAGCCTGAGCATGCCTTCCTCGACCCGCTGCGCGCGCAGCCGGCCTTCCTCCGTGCGCGGAAACCAGAAGTACACCGGTAACGGGTAATAGAGCAGCAACTCCTTCTCGATGGCCATCTGCGGGTACTTCTTGCGCCAGTGCGCCAGTTCGCCGGTCACCTCGGTGAGGCCACGGCCAAAGGCATCGAAGCGGCGCAGCATCAGCATGCGAAACAGCCCCTCATAGCTGCTGCCGGCCACCACCGGCAGCCCGGCGGCCTGGTAGATCGCCACATCGGACCACTCGCGCTGCTGACCGAAACGGAACTGGCGCAACTGCTCAAGCGACTGCACGCCGGCAAAGCGCGCCTGATCCTCGGCGTGGATCAAGAACACCCGGTAACCGAGCAGCCCCTTGTCGATGGGAACCCTCACCGGCAACAGGGCCTGCTCCAGCGCCTGGGTCGCGTCCAGCACCATGGTATTCAAGGTCCCTCGCGGCCTCTGCATTTCGACCACCTGCAGCTTCTCGCTCATGACTTCGCCAGGCTCGAGCACATAGGCGCCATACTTCTCCCGGGTAGCCTCCAGGGCCGCCCGCAGCACCCGCCAGTGGTAGTCGTAGCGGTGATCATCCGCCGCCTCCGGGGCGTTATGGATAAAGCGCCACGGCGTCACGGCCGCCTCGCCCGCCCACGCCACGCCCAGCGGCGCAAGGCCTGCGGCAAGCGCAAGAAACAGGGAAATGCGCCGCAAGAACGACAAGCCCATATGCATAGCGGTTACGGCCTCAAGCGAGTGATCAGACTGGCCAGTTGAGCATAGCTGCTACGCTGCATAAACCCCCTCGAGCAAGGATGCTCGGTATGCAAGCCGCCATCGCGCTTCTGCTCCTGTCCCTCGCCCTCAATAGCTGGGCCGCCCCCTGCCCGGACTGGCCAGCCCAGCGCGCCAGGACTGAAATCACCGCCCTGAGCGCACAGATCACCCGCTGGGATCAGGCCTACCATCGCCAAGGCCTCAGCCTGGTGAGCGACGAACTCTACGATCAGGCCCGCGCCAACCTGCAGCACTGGCTCGACTGCTTTGCCGAACCGGCCCTCGCGCCAGCCGACCCGCTGGCGGGCAATGGCGGCCACCTGCGCCATCCGGTGGCGCACACCGGGCTGCGCAAGCTGGCCGATAGCGATGAGGTGGCGGCCTGGATCAGTCACCGCGAAGAGCTGTGGATTCAGCCCAAGGTGGATGGCGTCGCCGTCACCCTGATCTACCGCAATGGCCAGCTGCAGCACGCCATCAGCCGCGGCGATGGACGCAGCGGCCAGGACTGGACCCACCACGCGCGCCATCTGCCGGCCATCCCGCAGCGCCTGGCAGACCAACAGCAGCTGATCCTGCAAGGCGAGCTCTACTGGCGCCTGGACGAACACGTGCAAGAACAGGCCGGCGGCCAGGGCGCCCGTAGTCGCGTCGCCGGCCTGCTGGCCCGCGCAACGCTCCAGCCCGAAGAGGCGGCCGGTATCGACCTGTTTGTCTGGGACTGGGCCAATGGCCCGGACGATATGCGCCAGCGCCTGCAGCAACTCGACGCCCTGGGTTTCGCCGACAGCCTGCGCTTTAGCCAGCCGCTCAAGAGCTTCGCCGAGGCCAGGCACTGGCGCAGCCACTGGTACCGCAGCGCCCTGCCCTTTGCCAGTGACGGCGTGGTCGTGCGCCAGGCACAGCGCCCCGCGGCCGAGCGCTGGCAAGCCGAACCGCCGCACTGGGCCGCCGCCTGGAAATACCCGCCACGCCAGGCGCTGGCGGTGGTGCAGGCGGTGGATTTCAAGATCGGCCGCAGCGGCCGCATCACCCCGGTGCTGCGCGTGCAGCCGGTACGCCTGGATGATCGCCAGGTCGAATACGTCAGCGCCGGCTCCCTGCAACGCTGGCAGCAACTGGATATCCGCCCCGGTGATCAGGTGGCGATCCAGCTGGCCGGGCTGACCATCCCCAGGCTCGACAGCGTGCTCTGGCGCACCCAGCAGCGCGCCCGGGTCGAAATTCCCGACCCGGCGGCCTACCACCCGCTCAGTTGCTGGCGCGCCAGTGCGGCCTGCACCAGCCAGTTTCGCGCCCGCCTGGCCTGGCTAAGTGGCAAGCAGGGCCTGGCCCTGCCCGGGGTCGGCCCCGGCACCTGGGACAAGCTGCTGCACGCGCGGCAGCTCGACGGCCTGCTCGACTGGCTGCGCCTATCCGCAGAACAACTAAGTGAGATTCCCGGCCTCGGCCCACGTAGCGCGGAGCACCTTACCCAGAGCTTTGCCCTGGCCCGCCAGCGCCCACTGGGCGCCTGGCTGCGTGCCCTGGGCCTGCCGGCCAAGGTGGTGACGACAGACGCCGACAACTGGCAGACGCTGGCGCAACGCAGCGCCGCGGACTGGCAACGCCAGCCGGGTATCGGTCCGAGCCGCGCGGCGCAGCTGCAGGCATTCTTCCGGCATCCGGAGGTGCTGGCCTTACGCGAGCAACTGGCCAAGGCCCAGATAGCGGGTTTCTAAAAGGCGCGATCCCAATGCTGTACAGACGCAGCAGTGGGTAGGGTGCGCCGTGCGCACCAGAGTCAACGCAACTTATTGGCACGCACAGCGCAGCCTGCAAAGCCGCTCGCGTTAGTTAAAACGCGCGAAATTCCTTATGGCAGGCCTCGCAGCTGTCCTCCACCAGCTGCACCGGCGCGGCCAGCGCGGCGCTGTTCAGCGGCTTAACGGCAGTGGCTGCGACCAGCGCGGCGGTGCTGGCCTCCATGGCGCGGGCCAGTTGCTGAAAGCGTTCCTGGCGCTGCCAGACCTCATCCTTGGCGCGGCTTTCGCCGCCTTCTTCATTGACCCGGGGGAAGTGCTGCCAGGGCGTGCGGGTCAGTTGCTCGAGTTCGCCGGCACCACTGACAAAGCGCTGCTCATTGAAGGGGATGCGCCCGCGCAGCATGCCGCCGAGGTCCTCGCTGACCTTGAGCATCTGCTTGAAGATGGCTTGGCGCTTGCCCTCTGGCGAGTTGGGGTCGACACCGCCACAAGCGGCCAGGGTCAAGGCAAGGAGGGGCAGCAGCAGGTAGCGGATTTTCATCAACGAGTACGCGGTTGGCTCAAATGGGCCGGCAGTATCGCAGATGGCCCAGGCATT
>DASUOY010000090.1:0-3532 GCA_036276395.1 Pseudomonas sp. | reverse complement strand
CCTGCAGGGCCATGCTTTTCAGGCTGTCGGCCATCGCCGTTTCATACACAGTGGTGGAACGCAGGGCACGCTGGCGCAGCAACAGGTTGACCGAGCGACCGAGAAAGGCCCCGGCGCTGTAGGCCAACAGCGGCACACTCTGGCCGCTGTTGAGGTCGAACAGCGGCGCGCCGTCTTCGCCCACCGCGCACACCGGCAGCATCAGGGTGCGGCCCAGGTGCAGCGAGGGGAAGATCTCCGGGTCCATCTGCAACGAGGCATCCGGATCGTAATAGGCCAGGATCAGGTCGCAGGCGCCATCGCGCAGGGCGTGCACCGCCTCGCCGACGTTGGTGGCCACCAGCCGGGTGGTCAGCGGCAGGCCTTCGCGGCGCAGGCGGGCGATCCATTCGGGAAAGAAACCCAGGGTCAGCGAGTGGGCGGCGGCGATCTGCAGCATCTCGCCCTGCTGGCCTTCCAGGTTATGCAGGTGGCGCACCACCTCGCCGAGCTGCTCGACCATGCTGCGCGCCGTGACCAGAAACAGCTGGCCGGATTCGGTCAGCTCGATCGGCGTGCAGCTGCGGTTGACCAGGCACAGACCCAGGGCGCTCTCCAGGCTGCGGATGCGCCGGCTAAAGGCCGGCTGGGTGACGAAGCGCTTCTCCGCCGCCTGGGAAAAGCTGCGGGTGGCGGCCAGGGTGACAAAGTCCTCCAGCCATTTGCTTTCCAGATTCATCGCGGCTCCTGGGGCGAATAAAAACCGGGCTACACGCTCGTGCCGCCCAGGGCGTCACGCCGACATTATGCCGATTATGCATGACCCAGCGTTTAACAGCATTGGCCAGTTTCAGAGCACAGCCCTTAGTCTACGGGGCATCGCGGCTTTTGCCGTATTGCCTAGAGATAGCACTCATCATGTCCGCTGCTGCATCCTTCCGCGTCGAAAAAGACCTGCTTGGCACCCTCGAAGTCCCTGCCGATGCCTATTACGGCATCCAGACCCTGCGCGCCGTGCACAACTTCCGCCTGTCCGGGGTGCAGCTGTCGCACTACCCGAAACTGGTGGTCGCGCTGGCCATGGTCAAGCAGGCGGCCGCCGATGCCAACCGCGAGCTGGGCCATCTGTCCGCCGCCAAGCACACCGCGATCAGCACCGCCTGCGCCCGCATCATCCAGGGCGAGTTCCACGAGCAGTTCGTGGTCGACATGATCCAGGGCGGCGCCGGCACCTCGACCAATATGAATGCCAACGAGGTGATCGCCAACATCGCCCTGGAGGCCATGGGTCACGAGAAGGGTGAGTACCAGTACCTGCACCCGAACAACGACGTGAACATGGCGCAGTCGACCAACGACGCCTACCCGAGCGCCATCCGCGTCGGCCTGCTGCTGGGCCACGACAGCCTGCTCAGTGCCCTCGACAAGCTGATCCAGTCGCTGGCCAGCAAGGGCCTGGAATTCGGCCATGTGCTGAAGATGGGCCGCACCCAGCTGCAGGACGCCGTGCCGATGACCCTCGGCCAGGAATTCCGCGCCTTCGCCACCACCCTCGGCGAAGACCTGCAGCACCTGAAGATGCTCGCCCCGGCCCTGCTCACCGAAGTGAACCTGGGCGGCACCGCGATCGGCACCGGCATCAACGCCGACCCGAAATACCAACTGCTGGCGGTCGAGCGCCTGGCCATCATCAGCGGTCACCCGGTCAAGCCGGCCGCCGACCTGATCGAAGCCACCTCGGACATGGGCGCCTTCGTGCTGTTCTCCGGCATGCTCAAGCGCACCGCGGTCAAGCTGTCGAAGATGTGCAACGACCTGCGCCTGCTCTCCAGCGGCCCGCGTACCGGCATCAATGAAATCAACCTGCCGGCGCGTCAGCCGGGCAGCTCGATCATGCCGGGCAAGGTCAACCCGGTGATCCCGGAAGCGGTCAACCAGGTGGCCTTCGAAGTGATAGGCAACGACCTGGCACTGACCATGGCGGCCGAAGGCGGCCAGCTGCAGCTGAACGTGATGGAGCCCTTGATCGCCTACAAGATCCTCGACTCGATCCGCCTGCTGACCCGCGCCATGGATATGCTGCGCGAGCTGTGCATCGACGGCATCACCGCCAACGAAGCCCATTGCCGCCAGCTGATGGAAAACTCCATCGGCCTGATCACCGCGCTCAACCCCTATATCGGCTACGAGAACGCCACCCGCATCGCCAAGATCGCCCTGGAAAGCGGCCGCGGCGTACTGGAACTGGTGCGCGAAGAGAAGCTGCTGGGCGACGCCGAGCTGGCCGATATCCTGCGCCCCGAGAACATGATCGCGCCGCGTCTGGTGCCGCTTAAAGCCTGAGTCACGGCCCTAGGATGGGTTGAGGCGCATAGCGCCGCTACCCATCGGAAGCGGAGTGATGGGTAGCGCAGGCTCAACCCATCCTACGCACTGTGACCATGAGCAACACCCGCACAGGGACGTGCGGGGCCTATGCGCCGACCCGGCGCATCGGCATTAGCCGGAAGGAAACCGGCAGCCAACGAGATGCATATCTGCATCCAGGGCATACCTACAAAAACTACACAGGGTGACACCATGAAATTGATCGACTGCAGTCGTCTCTCTCCCCCGCCAGGCGTCAGGTCATCCCTGACGCGTTAGCAGCCGGTTGGGCGTAACGCCCGCCTGGCTGCCATGGGCCTGCACAGCCCGTTCAGTTGACGCAAATTCGGCGTTCTCACGCTGCCACCTCACGCCCAGGCGCGACGTGGCAACACTGTGTCGGCGCACTGATAACACCGCGCTTGCCCGACTGAACGGGCCAACCAGGTCACCGGCCCACCCGTTGCCGACCGTCAGCGTCGTCCTACCCGGACGGCGCTGCGGCGTCATTCTTTGCTTATTCCCGACAACTACAAAAATGGGAGAGACACATGTTGGATTTACTCAATGACCTGCTCTGGAGCAAGGTCCTGATCGTTATGCTGGTCGGCCTCGGCCTGTACTTCTCGATTCGCTCGCGTTTCGTCCAATTCCGTTACTTCGGCGACATGTTCCGCATCTTCGCCGAAGCCTTCCAGCGTCAGCCGGGCCAGCTCAGCTCATTCCAGGCGCTGATGCTGTCGGTGGCCGGCCGCGTCGGTGCCGGCAATATCGCCGGTGTCGCCGTCGCCATCATGCTCGGCGGCCCCGGTGCCATTTTCTGGATGTGGCTGGTGGCGCTGCTCGGCATGGCCACCAGTTATTTCGAATGCTCCCTGGCGCAGCTGTACAAACGCCGCGAGGCCGACGGCACCTACCGTGGCGGCCCGGCCTTCTACATCCTGCATGGCCTGGGTCAGCGCTGGCTGGCGGTGGTGTTCTCGATCCTGCTGCTGGTGACCTTCGGCTTCGGCTTCAACGCCGTGCAGTCCTACACCGTCGCCACTTCGCTGCACGACACCTTCGGCCTGCCGACCTATGTCAGCGGCCTGGTGCTGGTGGCGGTGATCGGCCTGATCATCTTCGGCGGCATCAAGCGCATCGCCAGCATGGCTGACGTGCTGGTACCGATCATGGCCTTCTCCTA
>DASUOY010000089.1:0-11639 GCA_036276395.1 Pseudomonas sp. | reverse complement strand
CGGTGCATACGAGTGCAGTTGCCTAACCCGACGCTATAGCGGAGCTTCGCAAATAGCCGCGCAGCCCGCTTAACTCTAGGTCAGGTAAGCTCCGGAAGTTTTTATCCGGCTGGTTTACACCTGCAACACCGCGGCACCAGTAAGTCGCAATAGTTAGCAGAATTATCAAAAGGAGTTGGTTTTATGCCGAGCATTGTCACAAATAACTTACCGCACTCACCTTTCCAACTCAGCGGCGGCTGCCGTGTCAGGTCAGTCAGGCCTAACAACCAGTTCAAATCGCTCACTTCGTACGTGTGAACAGGCTAAAGCCCGTCCCTTAACCAAGCGTTAGTCCCACATAAACCATAAACGGAGCATGACTATGAACAACTATCAATCGCCCGATGATCTTGCCTATGCAAAACAGTTAATGCAGGCCGCCAACAAGGAAGCTTCGGCCTTCCTGCATTTGAAGGAAACGGCCGAACGCAAGGATGGCGCCATCCCAGAAAAGTATCGCGAACTCATGTCTATCGCTGTTGCACTCACTACGCAATGCGCCTATTGCATTGATGCGCATGTTCAGAACGCCGTGAAAGCCGGTGCAACAAAAGAAGAACTTGCAGAAACCGTCTTTATCGCATCGGCTCTACGCGCCGGAGCGGCGGTAGGCCATGGACTTATGGCTATGCGCTTGTTCGAGGAGCACGCCAAGTGAGCCACATCAAGGTAGTGGCCTAATATGCGCGTCTAGCCCCATGCCTGGGACGGGCTAAAGCCCGCCCCTTTAACCCGATAGCAGGCTGCAAAGCCAAGGCATAGCACCGATGGAAAGAAGCTATTTCGCGACAATGAGCCTGTTGATTCTGCACCAGATTGATGCTGCGTTTTGGCGCGAGTGGGAGATGTTTTATCTACCCGGCGGCGTCCAGGGCTATCTGGTTTTTAATGCCCTTATCATTCCATTCGTACTGCTGGGTTATAAACATCTGGTTCAGTCTAGCGACAAGGCGATTATCTTCGCCACATCCTGCGCCTCTCTTGGATTGCTCACATTTTTAATTCATTCAGGGTTTGCCTTGGCTGGTTTTAAGCAGTTTCACTTACCATTATCGCTGGCCATAATTTTGCTCTGTTTGGCAAGCTCGATTTGGCAGTTTGTCGAGATAAGGAAGTTGTCCCTGCGCCACATTGCACGCTAACAAGCGGTCCCAACCGCTCGCGGAACAGGTTAAACCCGGCCCTTAACCATTAGGCATCAGAGTTCAATATGCGCGTCGAACAAGAGTCCCCCAATCAGCCAGATGTCATCGCTCTCATTGCCGATCTCGATGCCTATCAAGATTCTCTGTATCCAGCGGAGGCGCGTTATGCCCTCGACCTCGCGTCACTCTCCCTGCCCAATGTACTTTTCGTCGTGGCACGCGATAAAGAGCACACAGCCCTTGGCTGTGGCGCTGTCGTGCTGAATCACGCTTACGGCGAGGTCAAGCGCATGTATGTACGGCCCGAAGCCAGGGGCAAAGGTATTGCAAAGCAGGTCATCGACACCCTGGAGGCAAGCGCGTACAAAGCCGGCTGCCGAGAACTCATGCTTGAAACCGGGCCATATCAGCCGGAGGCACTGCGGTTCTACGCAAGCCAAGGCTATGTTCGGCGGGGCGCATTTGGCGCATACCCTGAGCATCCGCTCAGCGTATTTATGGGCAAGTCCCTCGGTTCGCATCGGCCGGAATAAACCCTGGTCCCCCGCTCATCATTCAACCGCTTTAGGCCATCACAGGCAGCCGAGTCGGCTATCCATTGCGCAGAAAACCCGCCACGGCATCGGCAGCCGCCTGCAAGTGCTGGGCATGGCTAAAGCCTGAGCTTTTCAGCGGTTTAAGGTCGTGATCGGCGGCAGTCAGCCAGTGCAGCCTGATCGCCTCAGATAGCAGATAACCCGCCACCGCCGGCCTATCCCCCAGGGCATCGCGCTCGCCTTGGATAATCAGGGTCGGGGTCTTCAGTTCGGCCAGGTGCGCGACTCGCGGCTTGTCCGGCTTGCCGACGGCATAGAAGGGATAGCCCAGGCACACCAGCGCATCGGCGCCCAACTCATCGGCCAACAGGCTGGCCATGCGCCCGCCCATGGACTTGCCGCCGATGGCCAGCGGCCCTGCGACCTGTTGGCGCACCTGACGGTACAGCTCGCGCCATTGCTCCAGCAGTTTGACCTGGGGATTGGGTGGGCGTTTTTTGCCGTCCAGGCGCCGCGCCGCCATATAGGCGAACTCGAAGCGCAGTACCGCAACCCCGCGCGCGGCCAGCAGTTGCGCCATCTGCTGCATAAATTCGCTGTCCATCGGCGCGCCGGCGCCATGGGCCAGAATCAGGGTGGCATACGTCTCGCCCGCGGGCCTATTCCACAGCCATGCGCCATCACCCTGCCACTGTGCGTATTGATCCCCGTCAATACCCGCCCCTTGCCCTTTGCCCATGCTTGCCTCGCTTAAAAACCATTCGGACTGCGACGCTGATCGTACAGGTGCGCAGCCATGGATTTTCGATGATCGGTCTATAACCGTGGATGGAAGCCCCTGAAATGAACATAACCAGGAACACAGCAACCAGTTCCGCCTACAACTACAAGGTGGTTCGCCAATTCGCCATCATGACGGTGGTGTGGGGCATTGTCGGGATGGGGCTCGGCGTGTTTATCGCCGCGCAACTGGCCTGGCCCGAGCTTAACTTCAACCTGCCGTGGACCAGCTTCGGCCGGCTGCGCCCGCTACACACCAACGCGGTGATCTTCGCCTTCGGTGGTTGCGCGCTGTTCGCCACCAGCTATTACGCTGTGCAGCGCACCTCGCAAGCTACCCTGTTCGCGCCCGGGCTCGCGGCCTTTACCTTCTGGGGCTGGCAACTGGTGATTCTGCTGGCGGCCATCAGCCTGCCACTGGGCTGGACCAGTTCCAAGGAATACGCCGAGCTGGAGTGGCCGATCGATATTCTGATCACCATCGTCTGGGTCAGCTACGCCATCGTGTTTTTCGGCACGGTGATCAAGCGTAACGTCAGCCATATCTATGTGGGCAACTGGTTCTTCGGTGGTTTTATCCTCACCGTGGCGCTGCTGCACCTGGTCAACAACCTGGAAGTGCCGGTCAGCCTGACCAAGTCCTATTCGGCCTATGCCGGGGCCACCGATGCGATGATCCAGTGGTGGTATGGCCACAACGCCGTGGGCTTTTTCCTCACTGCGGGCTTTCTGGGCATGATGTATTACTTCGTGCCCAAGCAGGCGGGTCGCCCGGTGTATTCCTACCGGTTGTCCATCGTGCACTTCTGGGCGCTGATTGCCGTGTATATCTGGGCCGGCCCGCACCACCTGCACTACACCGCGCTGCCGGACTGGGCGCAGAGCCTGGGCATGGTGATGTCGCTGATCCTCCTGGCACCGAGCTGGGGCGGCATGATCAACGGCATGATGACCCTCTCCGGGGCCTGGCATAAGCTGCGCACCGACCCGATCCTGCGCTTCTTGGTCGTCTCCCTGGCGTTCTACGGCATGTCGACCTTCGAAGGTCCGATGATGGCGATCAAGACCGTCAACGCCCTGTCCCACTACACCGACTGGACCATCGGCCACGTGCACGCCGGGGCTCTCGGCTGGGTCGCCATGGTGTCGATCGGCTCGCTCTATCACCTGCTGCCCAAGGTCTTCGGCCGCGACGAGATGCACAGCATCGGCCTGATCAACGTGCACTTCTGGCTCGCCACCATCGGCACCGTGCTTTACATCGCCTCGATGTGGGTCAACGGCATCGCCCAGGGCCTGATGTGGCGCGCAGTCAACGAAGACGGCACCCTCACCTACTCCTTTGTCGAAGCGCTGGAAGCCAGCCACCCCGGCTTTGTGGTGCGGGTGATCGGCGGTGCGATCTTCTTCAGCGGCATGCTGGTGATGGCCTGGAACGTCTGGCAGACCGTGCGCCATACCCAGGCCGCAGAGATGGACGCAGCCGCGCAGTTTTCGCTTGAGGGAGCCCACTGATGAGACACGAAACACTCGAAAAGAACATCGGCCTGATGGCGCTGATGATGGTGCTGGCCGTGAGCATCGGCGGCCTGACCCAGATCGTGCCGCTGTTTTTCCAGGAGGTCACCAATGAGCCGGTGGCCGGCCTCAAGCCCTACACCGCGCTGCAACTGGAAGGCCGCGATATCTATATCCGCGAAGGCTGCGTCGGCTGCCACTCGCAGATGATCCGCCCGTTCCGCGCCGAAACCGAGCGCTATGGCCACTACTCGGTGGCCGGCGAAAGCGTCTACGACCACCCCTTCCTCTGGGGCTCCAAGCGCACCGGCCCGGACCTGGCCCGGGTGGGTGGTCGTTACTCGGATGAATGGCACCGCGCGCACCTGTACAACCCGCGCAACGTGGTGCCGGAGTCGAAGATGCCAGCCTACCCCTGGCTAGTGGAAAGCACCCTGGATGGCCAGGACACCCCGGCCAAGATGAAGGCCCTGCGCCTGGTCGGCGTGCCGTACAGCGACGAAGACATCGCCGGGGCGTCTGCTGCCGTCAAAGGCAAGAGCGAGATGGACGCCATGGTCGCCTACCTGCAAGTGCTCGGCACTGCCGTGAAGAACAAGAGGTAGGGCCATGACACTTGAACTGATTGATATAGGCACCCTGCGCGGCATCGGCACCGCACTGGTGTTGCTGTCCTTTATCTGCGTAACCCTGTGGGCTTACAGCGGCAAACGCCGCGTGGCGTTCGACCAGGCCGCCCTGCTGCCCTTTGCCGATGAACCCAAGCTGGCTGCACCGAGGAGCAAGACCCCATGAGCACGTTCTGGAGCTGGTACATCACAGTGCTGACCGTCGGCACCCTGCTCGCCCTGTTCTGGCTGATTTTCGCCACGCGTAAAAGCGAAACCCACAAGAGCGAAACCGAGCAGACCATGGGCCATGCCTTCGATGGCATCGAGGAATACGACAACCCGCTGCCCAAGTGGTGGTTTATGTTGTTTGTCGGCACCATCCTCTTCGCCATCGCCTACCTGGCCCTGTATCCGGGCCTGGGCAACTGGAAAGGCGTGCTGCCTGGCTATGAAGGCGGCTGGACCCAGGTCAAGCAGTGGCAGCGCGAAGAGGCCGTAGCCGAAGAGCTGTACGGGCCGATCTTCGCCAAATACGCCGCCATGCCCCTGGAAGAGGTAGCCCAGGACCCGCAAGCGCTGAAGATGGGCGGCCGCCTGTTTGCCACCTATTGCTCGGTATGCCACGGCTCCGATGCCAAGGGCGCGGTGGGCTTTCCCAACCTGACCGACAGCCACTGGCGCTGGGGCGGCGAGCCCGGCGTGATCAAGACCAGCATCCTCAATGGCCGCATGGGCGCCATGCCGGCCTGGGCCGCGGTGATTGGCGAAGACGGCGTGCAGCAGGTCGCCGCCTATGTGCGCAAGAACCTGGCCGGCCTGGCGCTGCCAGCCGACAAGAACTTCGATCTGGAAAAGGGCGCGGCCATCTTCACCGCCAACTGCCAGGCCTGCCACGGCGCGCAAGGCACCGGCATGGCCATGCTCGGCGCACCGGACCTGACCAAGCCTGCCGGCTGGATCTACGGCAGCAGCCTGGTGCAGTTGCAGCAGACCATCCGCCACGGCCGCAATGGCCAGATGCCGGCGCAACAGCAATACCTGGGTAACGACAAGGTGCACCTGCTGGCCGCTTATGTGCTCAGCCTGAGCCAGAGCAACCCAGCCAAGCAGCAGTAAGCTCTTCACACGACACTGGGCGGCGCAAGCCGCCCAGCTCTACTGCAAGCCCCCGCCCCATCTGCGACCCAAGGTCGCACCCTCGCGACCACTGACCTGCCAATTGCCTGACTTGAGCTAATCTAGTCTGCACTCGCCACGCGCCACAGCGCCCAGGCGATGCCCCTCTTCGCTCAGCGCCAGCAGGCGCTCGAAGCTGTCGCCAAGCGGCTCGGAACGCAGGGCGGAGCTGGGATGGAAAGCCTTTTACAAGCCCATTTGTATCGGCCTGTGTCGTTGCAATGGGAAACTGCTTTCTCCATACTTGCCGCCGATTTTTGCCCCTAAAAAATCCATTAACCGTGGAACCCATAATGAGCACAGCAATCAGTCAGACTGCTTATAACTACAAGGTGGTTCGCCAATTCGCCGTCATGACGGTGATTTGGGGGGTCATTGGCATGGCTCTAGGTGTTTTCATCGCCGCACAACTTGTGTGGCCTGAACTCAACCTGGGCATGGAATGGACGAGCTTCGGCCGTCTGCGTCCGCTACACACCAACGCAGTGATCTTCGCCTTCGGCGGCTGCGCACTGTTCGCCACTTCTTATTATGTGGTGCAGCGCACCTGTCAGACGCGCCTGATCTCCGACGGTCTGGCTGCTTTCACCTTCTGGGGCTGGCAAGCGGTCATCGTCCTGGCCGTGATCACCCTGCCCATGGGTTACACCGGTTCCAAGGAATACGCCGAGCTTGAGTGGCCGATCGATATCCTCCTGGGTATCGTCTGGATCACCTACGCCGTGGTGTTCTTCGGCACAGTGGTCAAGCGTAAAACCAAGCACATCTATGTGGGCAACTGGTTCTACGGCGCCTTTATCCTGGTTACCGCGATGCTGCACATCGTCAACAGCGCCGCCATGCCGGTGAGCCTGTTCAAGTCGTACTCCATGTACGCCGGTGCGACCGATGCGATGATCCAGTGGTGGTACGGCCACAACGCCGTGGGCTTCTTCCTGACCACGGGCTTCCTGGGCATGATGTACTACTTCGTGCCCAAGCAGGCCGAGCGCCCGATCTACTCCTACCGCCTGTCCATCGTGCACTTCTGGGCGCTGATCACCCTGTACATCTGGGCCGGCCCGCACCACCTGCACTACACCGCGCTGCCGGATTGGGCGCAGAGCCTGGGCATGGCGATGTCGATCATCCTCCTGGCACCAAGCTGGGGCGGCATGATCAACGGCATGATGAGCCTGTCGGGCGCCTGGCATAAGCTGCGCACCGACCCAATCCTGCGCTTCCTGGTGGTATCCCTGGCGTTCTACGGCATGTCGACCTTCGAAGGTCCGATGATGGCGATCAAGACCGTCAACGCCCTGTCCCACTACACCGACTGGACCATCGGCCACGTACACGCCGGCGCTCTCGGCTGGGTAGCGATGATCTCCATCGGCGCGCTGTACCACTTGCTGCCGAAGGTCTTTGGTCGCCCGCAGATGCACAGCATCGCGCTGATCAACGCACACTTCTGGCTGGCCACCATCGGCACCGTGCTGTACATCGCCTCGATGTGGGTCAACGGCATCACCCAGGGTCTGATGTGGCGTGCAGTCAACGAAGACGGCACCCTCACCTACTCCTTCGTCGAAGCCCTGGAAGCCAGCCACCCTGGTTTCGTGGTGCGCATGATCGGCGGCGCCTTCTTCGTCACCGGCATGCTGTTGATGGCTTACAACACCTACCGCACCGTGCGTGCCGCCAAGGCTTCCGAATATGAAGCGGCTGCACAGATTCCTGCCGGAGTAGCGCACTGATGAAACACGAAATCATTGAGAAGAATATCGGCCTGATGGCGTTGCTGATGGTTCTGGCCGTCAGCATCGGTGGCCTGACTCAAATCGTTCCGCTGTTTTTCCAGGACGTCACCAACGAGCCGGTGGAAGGCCTCAAGCCTTACACCGCGCTGCAACTGGAAGGCCGCGACGTGTACATCGCCAACGGCTGTGTTGGCTGCCACTCGCAGATGATCCGTCCGTTCCGTGCCGAAACCGAGCGTTACGGTCACTACTCGGTGGCCGGTGAAAGCGTGTGGGACCACCCCTTCCTGTGGGGTTCCAAGCGTACCGGCCCGGACCTGGCCCGGGTTGGCGGTCGTTACTCGGATGAATGGCAACGTGCGCACCTGTACAACCCGCGCAACGTAGTGCCGGAGTCGAAGATGCCGGCCTACCCCTGGCTGGTCGAGCACAAGCTCGACGGCAAGGACACCGCCAAGAAGATGGAAATCATGCGCGGCTTTGGCGTGCCCTACACCGATGAAGATATCGCCGGGGCCCAAGACGCCGTGAAGGGCAAGACCGAAATGGACGCCATCGTTGCGTACCTGCAGGTTCTCGGCACCTCCATCAAGAACAAACGGTAACGCAGATGGATATCGGGACTATTCGCGGCATAGGCACAGCCATCGTCTTTATCGCCTTTATCGGCGTGGTGCTCTGGGCCTATAGCAGCAAGCGCAAATCGAGCTTCGACGAGGCCGCCAACCTGCCCTTCGCCGATGATCCCAAACCCAAAGAGCGTGACGAGCAATCTTCCAGGAGCAATAACCAATGACCACGTTCTGGAGTTGGTACGTAACAATTCTGTCCCTTGGCACCATCTTCGCCCTGACTTGGCTGATTTTCGGCACCCGTAAGGGCCAGCGCCAGGAAACCACCGAGGAAACCGTCGGCCATTCCTTCGACGGTATCGAGGAGTTCGACAACCCGCTGCCCAAGTGGTGGTTCATGCTGTTTATCGGCACCATCATCTTCGCCCTCGGCTACCTGGCGCTCTACCCGGGCCTGGGTAACTGGAAGGGTCTGCTGCCGGGCTACGACTACCTCGACAACGAGGCCAAGACGCCATTCGCCACCAACGTGCAAATCGCCGATGGCGAGCGCAACGCGGGTTGGAACGGTGTGCACCAGTGGGAAAAGGAAATGGCCAAGGCTGACGCCCAGTACGGGCCGATCTTCGCCAAATATGCCGCCATGCCTATCGAACAAGTGGCCCAGGACGAGCAAGCGCTGAAAATGGGCGGCCGCCTGTTTGCTTCCAACTGCTCGGTCTGCCACGGCTCCGACGCCAAGGGCGCCTATGGCTTCCCCAACCTGACCGACAGCGACTGGCTGCACGGCGGCGCGGCGGAAACCATCAAGACCACCATCATGGGTGGGCGCCAGGGCATGATGCCGGCGCAGCTGGATGCACTGGGCGAGGAAGGTATCCGCAACGTGGCTGGCTACATCCGCAGCCTGTCCGGTTTGAAAAACCCGGAAGGTATCGCGGTTGACCTTGCCGCAGGTCAAGACATCTTCGCCAGCACTTGTGCAGTCTGTCATGGCCCTGAAGCCAAGGGCCAGCAGGCCATGGGCGCGCCCAACCTGACCGACAAGGTCTGGCTGTACGGCTCCAGCTTCGCTCAGGTGCAGCAAACTCTGCGCTATGGCCGCAACGGCAAGATGCCTGCCCAGGCTGACTTCCTGGGCAACGACAAGGTGCATCTGCTGGCGGCGTACGTGTACAGCCTGTCGCAAGCCAACACCGAGAAGTGATTCTCCCGCCCGGACAGGCGCGACCGCGGGTCGCACCTGCCGGGCAATCGTCAGGCGTACCATAGCGCAAGAGCCCGTATGACCCCGGCCGGCATGTATCGACCGAGGCAGCCAATCAACCGCCGTGGTACGAACTGATGAGTGCACAGATTCCAGTTAAAGACGTCACCCCTGCCCCGGCCAAGGTCGAAGTTGTTGACCTGTACGCCAACCGCGAAAAAATCTACACCCGCTCCTTCACCGGCATCTTCCGCAACCTGCGCATGCTCGGTGGCGCAGCCCTCTTCCTGCTGTACTTCGGCACCGTATGGTTGACCTGGAATGGCCGTCAGGCCGTCTGGTGGAACCTGCCGGAGCGCAAGTTCTATATCTTCGGTGCCACCTACTGGCCGCAGGATTTCGTCCTGCTCTCGGCGCTGTTGATCATCGCCGCCTTCGGCCTGTTCTTTATCACCGTGTTCGCTGGCCGCGTGTGGTGCGGCTACACCTGCCCGCAGAGCGTATTCACCTGGGTATTTATGTGGGCGGAAAAGGTCACCGAAGGTGATCGCAACCAGCGCATGAAGCTCGACAAAGCGCCGATGACCACACGCAAATTCCTGCGCAAGCTGGCCAAGCACGGCATCTGGGTCGGCGTATCGCTGCTCACCGCCATTACCTTCGTCGGCTACTTCACCCCGATCCGCGAACTGATCCCCGAGCTGTTCACCCTGCAAGCCGGCGGCTGGGCGCTGTTCTGGGTCGGTTTCTTTACCCTCGCCACCTACGGCAACGCCGGCTACCTGCGCGAGCAGGTGTGCATCTATATGTGCCCCTATGCGCGCTTCCAGAGCGTGATGTTCGACCAGGACACCCTGATCGTCTCCTACGACCCTCGCCGCGGTGAGAGCCGTGGCCCGCGCAAGCGCGATGCCGACTACAAGGCCGAGGGCCTGGGCGACTGCATCGACTGCAAGATGTGCGTGCACGTCTGCCCCACCGGCATCGACATCCGCGACGGCCTGCAGGTCGAGTGCATCGGCTGCGCCGCCTGTATCGACGCCTGCGACAGCATCATGGACAAGATGAACTACCCCAAGGGGCTGATCAGCTACACCACCGAACACAACCTCTCGGGGCAGAAAACCCAGCTACTGCGGCCACGCCTGATCGGTTACGCCATCGCCCTGCTGGCCATGTTCTGCGTGTTCGCCTGGGCCATCGCCGAGCGCTCGCTGGTGGAACTGGACGTGCTCAAGGACCGTGTGCTCTACCGCGAGAACGAAGAAGGCCGGATCGAGAACGTCTACACCCTGAAGATCATGAACAAGGCCCAGCACGAGGTCACCTACCTGATCACCGCCGATGGCCTCGACGGCCTGGTTTATGAAGGTAAGCGCGAGATCAAGGCGGTGGCGGGCGAGGTATTGTCCCTGCCTATCGAGCTGTCCATCGAGCCAGAAAAGCTGCCCTCCAGTACCAACGAAATCACCTTCCACCTGCATGCGGTGGATGACCCCAGCATCAAAACCGACGCCGCCAGCCGCTTTATCGGCCCCAGCGTGCGCTGATTAGAGAAGCCCATGTCTGAACCCCTATCTGAAAAGAACCCCGAGATCATCAAGCCCTGGTACAAGCAATTCTGGCCCTGGTTCCTCATCGGCCTGCTGGCCTACGCCGTGATCCAGGGCCTGGCGCTGCTGACCATCGCCACCAAGAACCCGCCGGGGCTGATTTCCGATGACTATTACGATGTCGGCAAGGGCATCAACCAGTCCCTGGAACGGGAAAACCACGCCATCCGCCTGAAGCTCAACGCCGCCCTGGTACTCAACGAGGAAACCGGCGTCGCCAGCCTGCAGCTGCAAGGCAATAGCCGCCCGCAGCAACTGGTGCTCAACCTGATTTCGCCAACCCAGCCGGAGCGTGATCGCCGGGTGATACTGCAGGCCCAGGCCGACGGCAGCTACAGCGGGCAGATGATCGACGCGGTCAAGGGCCGGCGCTTTGTCGAGCTGATCGGCCAGGAAGGCGGCAAGGACTGGCGCCTGTTCGAAGAAGAAAACGTGCAAAGCGGCAAGAGCATCAGCCTCGGGGATGCGCAATAAACCCACCGATGGCCAACCCAACTCCTTGCTACCACTGCGGCCTGCCGGTGCCCACCGGCAGCCGTTTCCAGACCCAGGTACTGGGTGCAACCCGCGAGATGTGCTGCCCGGGCTGCCAGGCCGTGGCCGAAGCCATAGTCAGCGGCGGCCTGGAGCACTACTACAAGCACCGCAGCGAAAGCGCCGCCAACCCGCAAAGCCTGCCGCAGGCCCTGCCCGATGAGCT